>JAOUHH010000027.1 GCA_029865195.1 Desulfobulbaceae bacterium | reverse complement strand
GGGTGGACGGGCCATGGCCTGGCCTCCGGGCTGATGGCTTGCCGGATGACCTCAACCAAGAAGGCGGAATGAGCCAATGCCACCCGTGGTTACATTTGTCGGCAAGCCCGACAGCGGCAAGACAACCCTCCTCGAGAAGTTGATCCCGGTCTTGAACCGGCGCGGCTGCCGGGTGGGGACCATCAAGCATCACGTGCACCGGTTCGAGATGGACAAGCCCGGCAAGGACACCTTCCGCCACAAGCAGGCCGGGGCGCGGGTGGTGGCGCTCTCCTCCCCCACCGGTCTGGGGGTGATCAGCGATACCGACGGCGATTCCGACGTGGAGTATCTGGCCGCACGGTATTTCGGCGACGTCGACCTGGTGATCGCCGAGGGGTATAAGCGGCTGGCCCTGCCCAAGGTCGAGGTGTATCGTTCGGCCCTCTATCCGGAGCCGCTTGCCGGCCGCGACGAAACCTGGGTGGCGATGGTCAGCGACAGCCAGGCCGCCAGTGCCGGCCTGCCCTGGTTCTCCCTCGACGATTGCGAGGGGCTTGCCTCCTTCCTGATCGAGACCTTTATCGGCCCTCGGGTGCCGGTCGCGGGCGGCCGGACCACCCTGATTGTCGATGGCGCCCCCATTCCTTTGAATGCCTTTGTGGAGGGCTTTCTGCGGCGATCGCTCATCGGCATGACCTCTTCCCTCAAGGGGTGCCGGAATCCCAAGGATATCACTATCACCATTACGCACGATCACGCCGATGATTGAAGATGTCACCGGCGTGATCCTGGCGGGCGGGGCAAGCAGCCGCTTCGGCAGCAACAAGGCGCTGGCCCGCCATGAGGGCAGGCCGCTGATCGGTCACGCCGCCGCCACCCTGGAGCATCTCTTTGCGCATCGGCTGCTGGTCACCAACACCCCGGAGACCTATGCCTTTCTGGGTTGGCCGTCGGTGGCGGACCGGTTCCGGGGGGCCGGGCCGCTGGCCGGCATCCATGCGGCGCTCGGCGCCATTACCACCGAACACGCCTTTATTACCGGTTGTGATATGCCGTTTTTGAGCGAGCCGCTCGTCCGGCGGCTGGCGGAACTCGCCGTTGGCGACTGCGACGCGGTGGTGCCCTGCCCGGGCGGGCGGCCCGAGCCTCTCTACGCCATGTACCGGCAGCGCTGCCTGCCCATCATCGAGGCGCATCTGCGCCGCGACGAACGGAAGATCGGCCTGATCTTTGCGTCCCTCAAGGTGCGCAGGCTGGAGGAGGATGAGCTGCTTGCGCTGTTGCCTGATCTCGGCACCTTCCTCAACGTCAACCGTCCGACCGACCTGCCTGAACCGCGGCGGGTTTGAGCGGCCTGACCGCGGCCGGGAAGCTCAGAAGAGGTCCTGGCAGACGATTTCTTCGGTGGGATAGTCAAAGGTTGCGTCTAGGGAAAAGCTGTCGATTCTGCGGCGCAGAATCTCCTTGGCCTGCAACTCGCGGCTGACGATGATCTCCTTCTCGATGCGGGTGAGCATCACCACGTCGTGCCAGCAGCGGATGGATAGCTGTGCGCCGTCGTTGAGGTTGACCGCGCGCAACCGTATGGTCAGGGGCGGCGAGATGGCCGCCAGTTGCTCGGTTGCCGCCGTGAGTTTTTTCCGCAATTGTTTCTTGGCGGAGATCAGGTTCAGGAAGGTCAGGGTGTTGCCGACCCCCAGATCGGTGAGGGCGTTGTTGAGCCTGATCGCCAGTTGCTCCTCCTCCTCGACGGTACAAAGGCCGTAGGCCTGTTCTCCCTCGGCGATTGTTTTGAGGAGGGTGCGGTGGTCGGTGCCAGGGGCGTTGTTTTGCTTTTGTACCTGCCTCATGAGGCCCTGGCGAATCTCCTCGGCCAGATCCTTCATCTGCCGTTGCAGGGCAAGTTGTTCGGAGGCGATGCGCTGGCGATCGGCAAAGAGGTCGGCGCCGCAGACGACCGTCCCGTTATGGCGGGCAAGATCGTTGCCGAGGACAAGCATGGAGTGGCCGAGAAATCGGACCCCGGTGGCGATGAAGGTATGCCGGGACCGGCAGGTGGAATTGATCATCGAGCTCAAGGCGTCACCCTTGCCGATAATGATCCTTGGGGCGCGCAGGACGCTGGTCTGGACGGCATTGGCGATCTTGATCGTGTCGTGGGCCGCGACCAGTTTCCCCTCGGCGTTCACCATCAGGGCGTTGATGTTGCCGGCCACCACCTCGCCGTAGATGGTCTCCCTGACGTTGACGGTGCCGGTGGTTCGCACCGTAAAGGCGCGCCCCACTGAATCGACCGTCGTGTCCTCGACCTCCAGTTCCGAGGTGAGGCCGTCGGCTCCCTTGATCGCCACATGGCCGCCCTCGCGGAGCCCCACCTCCTTTACCTGCACCGACTCCCGCACATCGATGGCGCAAAGGGTGCCATCCTTGTCGTACACCGGCGCGGCCACGCCGGTCCGGGCGGCGAGCAGCTGGAATTTGCCCGGGGCCAGCAGTTTCTTGCGGATGCCTTTGCCGATCTTGACCTGGCAGGGTATTCCGGCCTTGGGCTTGATGTGGTGGCCCAGGCAGTCGATGCCGTTCATCCCCCGTACCCCGCTGTTGTCGATCATCACCAGGGCTTCTCCCTCCCTGGCCGGGGCAAATTTGCCGGTGAGATAGTGGTTGACGGTTTCCCTTTCCGCCACCTCCCGGGGCTTGGCGTGCTTGACATACTCGCCGATCTCTTTCAGGATGCCGTCCCGCCCGTCTTGGGCAGCGACACCCTTGACGCGGATCTGGATCTCGTCGAGGGAGATGTCGATGGTGACCTTGCGTTGCTGCTCACAGTTGTCGGCCATCACCATGAATTCGTATCTGCCCCTGGCATCCTCCTCGCCACGCCTTCCCCTGGCGAAAACCGCCCCGGCAATCTCGCCAATCTCCTGCATGAGGTCGACGTTGCCCGCCTCGCGTTCCCGGGTATTGTCGATGCGAAGAACGCTGAACTCCTGCCGGATGCTTTCGAGGATAAGGTCAAGGATGGCGTCGCCGGGGGAGGCGGCGCGGCGGATCGCCGCGAGCTGTTCAGCATCGTCAAACCGCCGGGGGCCGGCAAGGATGGTGGTACGCGACAGATCGTCGTTGTTGGCCGGGGCGGGGATGTTGGCGATGGGATCCGTGGGCATGGAATTCCTGTGGGGAGAGATGTTGAGTTTATGCCCGGCTTATGTTGACAGATTGATTGTAAACCAATGCCGTTCTCGCGTCAAACGGAAGAAATGCTTGGTGGGCGAGGCATTCCGGCTCGAAGTTGCCACGGCGGGATGGCGGGCGAGTGGTGGTTGTGTGTGAGTCGCATGCCTGTAACTGGTTGATTGTATAGGTTAAAAATAAAAAAAACGAGCATTGGCCCGTCCTAGGCAATCTGCCTAGGACGGATGGGTGGGCAGGGGCATGGCCGGAAAGAATTCAAGACATCTGGGAGTGGGTTTGCGATATGCAACTCCCATCAGAGCCACTTGCGCAGCATATTGCGTAACTGTTCGGCGGTGAACGGCTTGCTCAGGTAGTCGTCCATGCCGGCGGCAAGGCAGGTGGTGCGGGCGTCCTCCATGGCATTGGCGGTGAGGGCGATGATCGGCACATGTTGCCCGGCGGGATTCTTTTTTTCATGATCGCGGATGGCGCGGGTGGCAGCGTATCCGTCCATGTGCGGCATCAGGCAGTCCATCAGGATCAGGTCGAAGTCGGCACCGGAGCAGGCGGCGGCCAGCGCCTCCTCGCCGTCGGTGGCCACCTCGACCCGGCAGCCGAGTTCCTCAAGGAAGCTGATCGTTACCTGTTGGTTGATGTAGTTATCCTCGGCCACCAGGATCCTGCCGGTTACGGTCGGCTGGGCAGGCGTCGGTGCATCATGGGCGGGGAGGACCGGTCCGGGGTCGTTGGCGGCGGCGCAGGTCAGGCATCGGCGCAGGTCGGCCTGGCGGATCGGCTTGTGCAGGAAGTATTCGCCCCCGGCTTCCTGGGCCCGGCGCAAATCCTCATCGCTCCAGGCGTTGGCAACCATGAGCAGGCGGATGGAGGCGATGGCGGGATCGGCTTTGAAGCGGGCGGCAAGCGCAAAGCCGTCGGACGGTTGCAGATGTGTCGGCAGAATGGCGAGTTGGTAGTGTTTTCCCTGCGTCGCGGCGGCGTGGGCGGCGGCCACGGCCTCTTCGGCGCTGGCGGCACAGTCGGCCGCAATCTCCAAGCTTTGCAGTTCGCTAAGCAGGGTGTTCTGGGCGGTGGCGCTTGCCTCAACGATCAACACGCGGCAGTCCGGCGGGGTGGTGAGCGGGCCTTCCGGCTGCTTGCTGGCCGCCGTGATGTTTTCGAAAACAGCCGAGAAGCGGAAGGTGGTGCCCTGCCCGACCGTGCTCTCAAGGTTGATGTCGCCGCCCATCAGCGCCACCAGCTTTTGGGAAATGGTGAGGCCAAGCCCGGTGCCGCCGTATTTGCGGGTTGTCGAGCCGTCCGCCTGGGCAAAGGATTCGAAGATGCTTTTCTGTTTGTCTGCCGGGATGCCCACCCCGGTATCGCTGACGGCAAAAACGATGCGGCTGTTCTTTGCGGTCTTCTCCGCCATTTCGAGGCGGATGGCCACCTCCCCCTGTTCGGTGAACTTGATGGCGTTGCCGACCAGGTTGATCAACACCTGCCGCAGCCGTTCAGGATCGCCCTTCAGTTCGTGCGGCAGATCCGGCGGGAACGCCTGGTGGAGTTCGATCCCCTTGCCGCTGGCCTGTTCCGTCAGCAGGGAGGTCACATCCTCGACCACCTCGCGGGGGCTGAAGACGATCTGTTCCAGGTTCAGTTTACCGGCCTCGATCTTGGAAAAGTCGAGGATGTCGTTGATGATCGACAGCAATGATCGCGCCGAGCGGATGATGCCGTCGGCATAGCGGTGCTGTTGCGGGGAAAGCTTGGTGCCCATAAGCAGTTCCGCCAGACCGAGGACCCCGTTCATCGGTGTACGGATCTCATGACTCATGTTGGCGAGAAATTCCGATTTGGTCCGGTTCGCCTCTTCCGCCCTATCTTTGGCGGTTTCAAGGCTGTTAACGGTATAGGCCAGCCGACGGTTGGCATCGGCCAGTTCCGTGGTCCGCGCGGCAACCTTCTGTTCAAGATCGAGGTTGTAGTGGGAAAGCGCCTCGTCGCGGATGCTGATCTGTTCCAGCATGTTGTTGAAGCCATCCACCAGGGAACCCAGTTCGTCTTCGCCCGTCTTGCGTGCACGCGCGAGATAGTTCTGTTCCGCGGTGATCCGGGAGATGGTTTCCTTGATCGCCGAGATGGGGGCGGAGATCAGCCTCTGCAGGCTTGCGGAAATGAGGAAGGCGAGGCCGAGGGAGAGCAGGGTGATGACGCCGGTGATGGCAAGGTAGTGATTGCGTTTGCGGGCGAGCGCCGCCAGGTCGTAAACCAGATGGATGCTGCCGATGGTGTTGCCGTCGATGATGATGGGCTGACTGAATCGCAGCCGTTCTTCCTTCTCTACGAAGCAGCATTTCTTGTCCGGAGAGAGGGCGAGGGTCTGAAAGGGGGCGGCAAGGGCTAGTTCCTCGAAATCCGCATGGATGACGATGTCGTTCGCCGGATCGGTGATGTAGCGGGCAAAATCTGTGCCGTCAGGTCGGTGGATGCAGGCGGCGATTATCCATGGGTTGGTGCGCAGGGTGGCCAAGGTTTCCTGGGCGCCGACCGAATCGTTGAAGGCCAGGGCGGCGGCGCTGTTCAGGCCGATGATGTCGGCAATGGCGGAGAGCTCGGCCATGGTTTCGTTCCGTTTCTCCCGGATTTCAAAGGTCGTGAAGGCGGTGGCGGCCAGGATGAGGGAGATTGCGACGGTGGCCATCATCAGCGTGGTCAGCTTATGCCGAATCGGAATGTCTCGGAAGGGGGTCAGGTGTATCATCGGGGGCTCTCTGGGGCTGCCTGGCCGACCAGGGTGGCGATTTTGAGAAGATTGGCCCGCAGTTGGAGGCCGGCGGACTTGGTAGAATTAGTATTAAGAATGAGTTTGTATTTGTCGTCAACCCTTTTGAGCTGAATCATGCCGCCCTCGGCGGCGAAGTTGTCCATGTCGGAAATGGTCAGCGTCGGTTCTTTCTTGATCCCGCGTAGGATCTGTTGCAGCCGGCGGTGTTCCGAACCCGAAATATAGAGGAGGTGGCAGCCGTGCAGGTCGCCACCGGTGCCCAAGCGCACTATTTGCAACCGCCGCTGGTTGATGAAGGTTCCGTCAAGATCGTCAAGGATGGTGCCGAAATTATCTTCGCCATAGATGCCCAAGACAATGTCCTGTTGCGGATCGGCAAACGCCGAGGATGGCCAGGTGGTAAAGCGGATGAAGTTGAGGATGTACGCGGCCTGGACCTGGTATTCGCTCAGCACCTTGCCCTTGGCCTGGGCTCTGGCCGCCATTTCTATGCCCATCAGCGCCAGGCAGAGCAGCATCGCCGCGAACAGGAAGGCCGGCTTGGCGAGTGGCTTGCGGCGGGGGGCGTCGTGCATGGGCGGAGGTCCGTTGGGCCTGATAAAGGTTAAAAGTGGTATGCAAACTGGGCGCGGATGGTTCTGCCGGGTTGCGGGATGTCGAAATACAGATCCTCGTCGGTGGCAGGATCGTAATGGTAATGCTCTCCGCCGCCGGATTGCAGGATGTGGGTGTCGAAGAGGTTGTAGATGTTCAGGGAAAGATCGATGTCGGCAAGGAATGTTCCGGAGGTCAGCGACAGGTTGCAGAGAGTGGAGGCAGCGAGGCGCTTGCCGGTTGCGGAGGAGGTGCGGTGGCTGAGATAAAGGAATTCCGGTGACAGGTAGAAGCGCTTTTCCCAGAGCGGCAGGGAAATGCCGGCGGCTGCCTGCAAGGCGGCCGAGTTGTCGAGGGCGGTGTCGGTGGCGAGATTTTTCGTCTCGGTGCAGGCAAGGCTTGCGTAGGCGGTGAGGCCGTTGTCATGGCTGGCCTCAAGGTGCAGTTCGAAGCCGTCGCTGCGGATCGTGCCGTTGTTGTTGCGGTACTGGAGGTTGCCGCCGATGTTTTCCTGGCCGATCAGGTTTTCCAGTTCGAAGCGGAAAAGGCTGGTGGTCAGCTTGAGCCGGCGGCCGAGGTTCTGCTCGCAGACAACCTCCCAGGTTTTGATCGTTTCCGGCTTGAGCCCGGTATTGCTGATCATGACGATGCCGTCGTCGTAGTTGCGCTCGTAATCGTTGGGGGCGCGAAACGCCTCGCCGTAGAGCAGTTTCAGGGTAGTGGCCAGGGACGGGGAGTAGAGCAGGGCGGCGCGGGGGCTGGTTTGCTCCCCGAAGGTGGAATAGTGATCGGTGCGCAAGCCGCCGAGCAGTCGCAGGGAGGCGGTGAGGGGATATTCGCCTTGCAGATACACGGAGCGGGTGTTGTAGTCGTTGTCGGCATCGCCGGTGTCAAGGTGCAGGGCGTAGTTGGGTGCCGCATCGTAGTTGTGTTGCCTCAGTTCATAGACGTCCGTATACTCGAAACCGGTAATGAGGGTCAGACCGGTGAGCGGGGTGAAGGTGTAGCGGATCTCGCCGCCCCACTGCTTGTCGGTGCCGCTGTCCTTGTTGAGGATGCGGACGCCGTCCCAGCCGCCGTTTTCGTGGTAGGGGTAGTCGCCGCGATATTCGTAGGCGTCGTGGGAGAGGCGGGCGAAGATGCGGCCGTTTCTGGCCGGGTCGATATCGTGTTCGATGCTGGCGTCAAGCATGGTGTACTGGTCACGAGTGTAGGCCGCCGGATCGTTAAAGGCGGTATCCCAGGCGGCGGAAGGCACGGTCTTGTCGCGTGTGCTTTGCGCAAAATGGAGTTGGAGCTCTTTAAAGGAGAGATTCAGATAGCCCTTGTAGGCGGTTTCTCCGTCCACATCCTGTGCCAGGCCGTTGTGAAAGGCGGGTTGGTCGATTTCCTGGAAATAGACGCCCCGTTCGCCATCGGTGTCCAGGCCGGAGACGGCGCCGGCCAGCATCAGGCCGTTGCCGAAAAGTCGGCCGTATTCCAGATGCCCTTTCCGCTGGCGGTTGCTGCCGAGTTCCGTCAGCAGCCGCCAGCCGTTCATGTCAGAGCCCTGGCGGGTAATGATGTTGACCACTGCGAAAAGGGCGTTGCTGCCCCAAAGGGCCGAGCCTGGGCCCTTGACGATTTCGATCCGTTCGATGCTTTCGATGTCGACGGGAAACCCTTCGTCCATGCTTGCTTGATCATACATGGCACAGTTAGCGCGGTGGCCGTCGACGAGCAGGAGAATTCTGGTATTGTAATCCCCGGGCAGGCTGAAGCCGCGAACCCCCAGGTATGAGTAGTTGCGATCCGAGGAACCGGTCATGCCGCTTACCCGGCTCAGTGCCTCGCCAAGGGTTCGATAGCCGTAGCGGCGAATCTGCTCATGGGTGATGACGCTGGCGGCGGCGGCAACCTGCGAGATGCATTGTTCACGCTTAGCGGCGGTGACGATGGTGATTTCGTTCAAATCCTCCAGCCCGAGTTGGTCGAGACGCGCGTTTGTCCCTGGTTGACCGGCCAGGGCGGGGGGAAGGAAGATGAGGCTTGCAAGAATCAGGATGGGCAACGGCAGGGATGCCGGCTGGATCTGTTTTTTCATCACTGTTCCTTGGGGCTGGGAGGGTGGCGGTCAACGGAAACGGTCATCACCGTCTGGTTATTAAATCTGCGAACAGGAATTTTTTCAAGATTTAAAAGGGGCCGCTTTAATTCTTGCGGTGTTGCGTTGGCAGGATAAATAGATCTTAACTATTGTGTTGCCTACGGTGGCGTAGGTGAGAAGAAGGGGGACTGGATGCGGTTTGACGAGATGCTGGCGGCGGCCAACGGGTTGCCGGCTAAAGGGTTTGTGCGGTGGGTGTTCGCCGACGGCATGGCGTTCGGTGCCGAATGCCAATGGTGGGGAGGACGGGCCCGGCGCGCCGCCCCCCACGAGGGGGTTGATTTCTGCTGGTATGAAACCGCGGCCGGCGGCCTGGGGGAACTGGCGGCCGGCAGCCTGGTGCCGGCCGCCATGGACGGGGTGGTCATCCACAGCCATGCGGATTTTCTCGGCCGGAGCTTATGGCTGCGACATGCGGCGGTCGGCGCGGAGGGTCGTTTCCTGTATTCGGTCTACGGGCATCTGGCGCCGGACTGTTTTGTCGCCCCGGGCGAGGAGGTGTCGGCCGGGGCGATCATCGGCGTTGTCGCACAACCCGTTCGTGCCGGCAAGACGATCGCGCCGCATCTGCATCTCACCGTGGCCTGGGTGGCGAACACGGTCGCGTCGGCGGATCTCGATTGGTCGCTTGCGCGAAATACGGAGCTGATGGAACTTCTCGATCCCCTTTCCTTGTAACCCCAGCGGTCGCTGGCGGCATTTATCAACAGGTTATCAACAGCCTTTCAACACCTTGTCGGCAGACAATGCACAAGACTTCCAGCTCTTGCCAACAGGGTTATCAACAGGCTGACAACACATTGCCAACCGTTTTTGTCAGGGTTGTCAACAGCGACGGCACTCCGTGGGTGGCGAAGGGGTGGGCGTGTGGGCGGGGAATGGTGGCGGTTGCCGGGAGGGGTGGGATCAGCCGCGGTCCTTGACTTCCCAGATGGTCATCATCAGGGCGATGAAGGGGGCGAAGACGGCGGTGGTGACAAAGGTGGCTTGCCGTTGAAACCACTGGTTTTCGAAGATTTTGGCAATGTTCGAGTCGGTGGCGCCGGCGGTCAGGGTGTGGACGGCGACAAAGGTAATCAGGGCCAAGGTGATCAGGATGGTCTCGGTGATCAGGATGTTTTTGACGAAGATGCGCACACCGTCCAGGAAAAGCTTGCCCCAGATCATGCGCTGCACGACCTTTTTGGCCGTCGCCAGTTCCGGTCCTATCTTTTCAAGTTCCTTCAGGGCGGCCCGGTATGTCTCGCCGGTACGGCGGTTGGCCAGCTTCTTGGTCAGCTGGATCGTCTCGGACATCTTTTCCAACTCGGCGGTGAAGTCGCGGAAGAAGGTTTTGTAGGGATAGCGCTTCCAGAAATGGTTGAAGCCCTGCCACTGGGATTCCGCCTGCCCCACCTGTTTGTTGAGTGCCTCGAGTTTTTTGTCGCGGATTTGATGGCAGGAGTAATAGATGGCCTGGGAATGTTGCACCACGTCGAGGAGATCGTAATAGCTCCTGCGTTCATACTGTTTCTCAAGTGAGCTCATCGCCTCGTTGTTTTCCTGCAGTTCCGGGGCCTCGTCGTCCAGCCAGAAACGGAGTTCGTCGCAGCCGGCGCGCGCCTTGTTCAGGTGGTCGATGGCATCCTGGTGGAGGATGTGGAGCCGGGAGGCGAGCATGTCTTCCACCAGGGTGTGGATAGGCAGCAGGGTGGGATCCATGAGCATGGTCATGAAGTATTGCTTGCCGATGCCGGCCAGCGCCCGCAACTCCTGGAAGGTCTGCTCGCCCTGGCCGGTGCGGACCTGGAACTGCACCTTGGCGTAACGGGCGGCCTCGCAGTCCTGCTTGAGGTTGAAGGTGTTGTTCAGTGCCTGCTCCGCTTTCCATTTGTCGCCGGTGAGAAGGCTGTAGCGGGCCAGCAGGAGGTTGATGTAGATCTTTTCGACCTCCTCCGAGGCGAGGTTGACCGCCCGTTGCAGATAGGTTTGCAGGTCGTTGTCGCGTTTTTGTTCAAGAGCCCAGAAGGCGAGCCCGACAGTGGCGTAAAAATGTTTGCCGTCGCGTTTGGCGATTTCATCGGAAAAAAGTCGTTCCGCCTGTTCGTATTGCCCCACCCGCAGACAGTCGAGGCCGAGGTGCAGGTTCCGGTTCTCGAGGCTTTTGGCGGAGCGGCCTTGCAGGTCGTCCCACTTGCGGTAAAAACCGAAGGCGAGCATGTTGAGAAACCGCACCTGATAAAGCTTGAAGAGATCGAAATAGGCGATGAAGACCAGCAGGGCCGGTTTTTTCCGGATATGGGAAGCCTTGATGCCGCCGGCCAGGGCGGTGGCGATCTTGTCCTGCTTGGCGATGACTTCCTTGTAGATTTCGCTCAGCTCCGCAAACGGCAGGTAGCCGACGTCGTCGATGCCTTCCATGTCCATGCTCAGCAGCTTGCTGGGGCAGTAGCCGGGCAGGTGGTTAGTCATCCCGCAATAAAAGCATTCCTTCTGCTTGCCAAGCACGGCAAGTTCACGATAGGGAAAGAGGTTTGTCCGTTCCTTGTTGCTGTCTGCAAAGGAGAGGCGGAACAACCCCATCCCCTCGCGTTCGATGGTGAGGGCCGGCAACTCCCGGCCTTTCATCATTTCTTCCCATTTGAGCTGCAGGGGCCGGGTGATATAGAGCGTTTCCTGGCGCAGAAAATCCCAGATGTTGGCCGAGCGGTCGCGGAGAGTGGAGGAGTGTTCGTCCTTTTTGTCAAAGTGGATGACGAGTTGGATCGGCAGCGAGCCCAGTGACTCGGGATTCCAGTTGTACTCCTTTTTGAGGCTGGCGAGGATTGCCGGCAGCGACAGCAGGATATCGGCAGGGTGGGTGTAGTTGATGAGCATCAGCTCTTCGCTGCTGCCTTCCGCCTCGCGGCCCAATTGAAGAAGTTGATTGCGGAGGGAGTCGAGGAAAAAAAGCCATTTGCCTTCCAGCAGTCGCCGCCCCTGGTGGGGCAGGGTGTGGATGGCAAGCAGAATGGGATGAATCTCCGCCATGGGTAGCCTTGTCGGGTGGTCGGGGTTGGGTTAGGGTTCAGGCCAACTTTAACAGCAGTTCTTTGGCTTCCTTGTTGGCCGGATCGACGCGGATGACGCGTGTCGCCCACTTGTCGGTCCGCATGGGCATCTTCAGATCAAGATAGATGTACGCCAACTCCAGCATGATTTCAATATCCTCGCCGGTTTTTTCCAGGGCCTCTTCCAGAATCTTGACCGCTTCGTTGTTGTGGCCGGCCCGGCGGAAGGTCAGCCCGAGATTTTTCTTGAGATAAAATCGCTCCGGATCGTCGCGGAGGATTTCTTCATACGCCTTGATGCCCATTTCGTAGAGGCCGTTCTGGCCGCACGCTTCAGCCACATCCTCTTTGAGGTCGATGTCGTCGTTGTTGTTGCGGAGAACCAGTTTCAGGACCTTTTCCGCCTCCTTGAGCCGGTTCTGCTTGAGGAGCAGCTTGGAGAAATTGATCGCCCGGTCGGAATGGCGGGGGCTGATCTCCATGGCGGTGGCAAAGTGTTCGCACGCCTTGGGGATGTCGCCGGCCTTGTAGTAGATCTGGCCGAGATAGTGGTATGAGGTGACATCGAGGCGATTGAGCTCGATGGCGTTCAAGAAATAGCGGAGGGCGTTCTTGAAGTCGCCCTTCTTGACCGACAGCCGGCCGAGTTCGCGTAACGGCCGCGACGAATTGGGGTTGGCGGCCGACGCCTTTTTGGCTTCCGCCATGGCGCCGTCGACATCGCCCTTTTCCTCCAGATCCCTGGCGTTTTTCATGTGCAGGGTGAGCGGCGAGGGGTTTTCGGCCTGGAAGAGCAGTTCGTTGATCTTCTGTTCCAGCGAGGCGGTGACGAAGGGCTTGGTCATGTAGGCGTCAACGTCGTGTTCTGCCGCCTCCGCAACCACTTCCTGGTTGGCCTCGGCGGTGATCATCAGAAAGGGGATGTCACGGTATTTGCGGTTGCCGCGCAGGCGGAACAGCAATTCGGTGCCGGTCATGTAGGGCATCTTGTAATCGGAGATGATGAAATCGATGGGCAGTTCGTCTTTTTCGAGCATCTTCAAGGCGTCGCGGCCGTTGGCCGCTTCGTAGAAGTCCTTGCCGAAATGGATAAGCCGTAGCATGGCGCGGATGGAGCGGCGCATGTTGTCCATGTCGTCGATGACAAGAAAATTCATATCTTTGGGTGATTTCATAGCGCGGATCCCGGAGCTTAGGCCCTTGTGGCGATGTTCGTCAGATGGGCAGGGTGAAGAAAAAACGGCTGCCGTCACCCGGTTGACTGACGATGCCGATCTTGCCGCGATGCAGTTCCACCGCCAGGCGGCAGAAATAGAGGCCCAGGCCGGTGCCGATCAGGGTGTCCTGTTTCTGCGAAACACGGGCGTATTTTTCAAAGATGGTTTCCTGCTGTGCCGCAGGGATGCCCGGCCCCTGGTCCTGGACGTAGAATTCAAGTTTCTTGGGGTTTTGGGCAGGCCGGCAGCCGATGGTGACGGTGGTGCCGGATTCGGAATAGCCGAGGCTGTTGGTGAGCAGGTTTTGCAGCACCCGCAGGATCATGGTCCGGTCAAGTTGCAGTACCGGCGGCGCGCCGTCCGGTTGTTCAAAAACCAGTTCGACGCCCTTGATCCTCGCCAGCCCCTTGATGCTGCTGATGGATTCCTCGAGCAGCCGGAGCGGGTTGATCTCCTCCTTGATCAGTTTCAGCTTGCCGTCTTCGATCTTGTCCACCGAAACCAGGTTGGAGGCCATGCGCACCGCCCGGTCGCAGGCGATTTGGGCGGACTCGAGGAATTCGCGGTTCTCGCCGTCGATGGAGTAGGAGATGATGTCGAGGTTGGCCACCACTTCCGCCAGCGGCCCTTTCAGGTCGTGGAGCAGGGTTTTGGACAGCTCGGCCCGGAGCTCTTCCTGCCGGTGCAACTCCTGGTTGCGCTTGCGGAGCATGTTCCGTTGTTTCTTGAGTTCGGCGTTCAGGTTCTGCTGGATCACGAGCCAGACGAGCAGGCTGCTGAAGTCGAGCAGGCAGGCGATATCGTCCTGTAGCAGTTCCTTGGCCCCGGCCTTGTCGGTGACATTGATGACGCCGATGGCGCGGCCCTTGTGGAGGATGGGGGCGGAGAGCAGGGAGTTCTTGCGGTAGTTTCCGCCGGCGCGGATGGGGAAGCGTTTGTCCTTGGCGATATCGGGGATGAAGAGCGCCTTGCTGTTTTGCACCACCCAGGAGGCGACGGAATCATCCTTGAGCGGCTGCCGCATGCCGATGATATTCTTCCGGGTGGCGGCATGCACCTCAAGATATCTGTTTTTTTCAACCAGCATGATCGAGCCCTGCTCGGCGCCGAGGTAGTCGAGGATGGTTTCCAGGATCTCGTGCAGTTGGCGTTTGTTGTCGATCCGTTTGCTGCTGTTGATGGATTTTGCAATCTTGAAGATGCTGTCCTGCAAGCGGGTTAGCGCCGCCGACTGGTTGGGGGCGGCTTTTGCCGACGGGGCTTGAGATTTCTGTGGCCGTTGTTTCTGCAGCTTTGCCATGTCGCTCTCTGCTGGTTGGAGGAAGGCAATCGGACGGTCAAACATGTTTTCGGCCGTCTCGGTTGCGGTATCTGATGAACTTAATTGATGAATGTTAACATAATTCCGGCGTCAGCGGAAAAGGTAAATTGGAAAAAGGGATTGCCCTTTCGCTATTTTTTTAGAAGTCACGCCGGGACGGCTGTTCGCTGGGCAAGAGGCGGATGTCGACGGCTTCCGGTCGGTTGCCGTTCTGGGCGGTGATCTTGAACTCGAAAATCTGCATGGGATGGCTGAACAGCTGCGGCTCGATATCGTGTTCGGCCTTGGAGCGGTGAAAGAAAACGGTGTCGGTGCTCAAGCCCGAGTCGGTCATCCGGTGGTAGCGCATGAAGCCGAATCCTTTGGCGGGGTTGTAGTTGATGGGGGTGCCGCGATGCCAGTGGTCGTCGTCAGTGGCGGAGATGGGCAGCAGGCGCGGGATCAAAAAGCCGGAGATGTAGAGATCCGCCGCCTCCCGAAGCTCGGTGCTGACGTTGTGAAAACCGATCACCTCCACCCGGCAGCCGCGGTTCTGCAGGGCGATGACCAGCCGCACAAAGTCGCCGTCGCCGGTGAGAAGGATGATCCGGTCGAGATTGCGGGCCTGGAGGATGGCGTCGATGGCCAGATCCATGTCGGCGTTGGCCTTGGTGGTGATCACCCCGTCCGCGTCCTTGAACTGCTTGACGTATTTCTTGATCAGCTTGAAGCCGTATTGGCGCAGGATGTCATGGTACCGGTAGAGCTTCTGCCGGTAGTCGGCATCCTCCTCGGTGCGGCGCCGGTCCTCCACCACGTAGGAGTTGGCCCGCAGCAGGGTGGAGTTGCCGGCGTTGGCCAGTTCGGCCAGCACATCGTAGCGCATCCCGTAGCCGCCGCAGAGGCGAATGTTCTCGGCGTCGATGTAGATTCCGGTCTTCAGCATGGTGCGTCCATGTTTGATCGAGGTTTGCGTGCGTTATTGCGTGGAGGATACCGCAGATGCAAGAAAGAGGCCTGCGAGCCATAGCCCCTCTATGCGAGCAGGCAGATGCCGCCGCAGATGCGGTATCATCTGCGCAATAACTATTCCCACTCGATGGTGCCGGGCGGCTTCCCGGTGATATCGTAAACCACCCGCGAGACGCCGCGCACCTCGTTGGCGATCCGCCGGCAGACGTGGTCGAGGAACTCGTAGGGCAGATGCGCCCAGCGGGCGGTCATGAAGTCCACGGTTTCCACAGCCCGCAGGGCCACCACGTGGGCGTACTGACGGTTGTCGCCGATCACCCCCACCGATTTTACCGGCAGGAAAACGACAAAGGCCTGGGAGGTCTTGTCGTAGAGGTCGTGTTTGCGCAGTTCCTCGATGAAGATGTCGTCGGCCAGCCGCAGGGTGTCGGCGTACTCCTTGTGCACCTCG
>JAOUHH010000243.1 GCA_029865195.1 Desulfobulbaceae bacterium | reverse complement strand
CTGTTGCCAGTCGGCGGCCGCGATCTTTGTATCCCTGGTCCAGAGCACCACCTCGCCCCGCGCATACACCCTCGGTGCTTCGGCAAGGCCCGCCGCGTGCAGGAGTTCTGGCCGCTGGTCGTCGGCGGCCAGGAAGAGGTCATAGGGGGCGCCGTTTTTGATCTGGGCGTAGAGCTTGCCGCTGGAGGAGCCGCTATACTGGAGATCGATCCCGGTTTCCTTGGTAAAGAGGGCGGCCAGTTGCGCCAGCGGGCGCAGGAAGTTGGTCGCCACCGCCACCGAGATCGTCGTCGCCGACGCCGTTGCCGCCGAAAGCAGCAGGGCCAGCAAGACAGCGCCGACGATGTTGGACAAGCGATTCATGGTTAAAGGTCCAGCTGTTGAGTTTCCTCGGCGAGAAATTTTTCAAGCCGCGCGTGCAGGGTCCAGAACGCATCTATCGCCCGTTCGCCCGCCTCGGTGAGGCAGGTGCCGCCGCCGCCCCTGCCGCCGCTGATCTTTTCCACCAGCGGCGAACGGGCCTGGCGGTTCATGGAATCGACCAGGTCCCAGGCGTGTTTGTACGACATCTCCATGGAGAGGGCCGCCTTGGAGATGGAGCCGAACTCGCGGATCCGTTCCAGCAGCACCACCCGGCCATAGCCCAGGAAGGTGCCGTCGCTGCCCTCGATCCAGGCCCGGCCGCGGCAATGGTAACCGTCGGTGGCGGGGCCGGGCGCGGCTTGTTTTTTTCGGCGCGTCGGTTTTCTCATGTCGTTATATATAAGAAAACATAACGAGCTTGTCAAGCCCGCCCGGCATGCGCCTGGTCAGCGGATGGCGTTGATCGGGCCGTCGTAGAGCACCGGCTCGATGCCTGCCCTGTTCAGTTCCTCTGCCGGTCTGTCGCCGATCCGGGTGCAGTAGACCTCCTTGCAGCCGCTCAGTGCGGTCAGCACCGCCTCGAAACGGCTCCGGTCAAAGGCATGGCCCTGGTCGCCCGAGGAAAAGGGGTGCACCGCCCGCGCCTCGATGAACACCGGCGCGCTGCCGTCTGATTCATAGATCAAGAAACGTTCCGCCTTGCCGAAATGGTCGTCGACGTTTTGCCCGTCCGTTGAAACGATGGCGATCTGCATGGTGGAGTACTCCTTCAATATGGTGGTTTCCGATGATGATCATCGATTTGCAGTTACAATGGCAACCGCTGGTATTTCTGTTCATTTTCTTTGCTTGCCTTCATACCCCCCTGCGGGGTGCAAAGAAAACGAACCAGCAGCGAAGCGGCGAAAGAAAGGGCACCCCTGTCTCTTGCCCGCCTTGCGGCGGGTTCCCGTAGTTTATGCCCCCTTGCGGGGTACTCCTCAAAGCTGCCGGGATCAAAAGAACTCGCCCACCTGCGGTGGCCTCAGACAGCTTTTGCTCCTTTTCGGCAGCTTTTCCGGTGCTCGGCGGCGAGCCAATGGGGGAAAACCTTTTTACTGCTCAAGGCAATGCAGGCTCAGCCGCAACCGCCGCCGCTGCCGGAGCAGGCGCCCTCGCTGCAGGAGCGGCGGCGGTTTTTGAGTTGATTGAGTCCCTGGCCGGTATATATCGCCGTCAGCCCCCGGTCGATGAAGCCGCCCATCTCCACCGGTTTGATGCCGCTCTTTTCGAGCAGTTGGCTTGGGGTTTCGCCGATCCCGTTCACCAGCACCGCCCGGCAGTCGGCGAGGATGCGGGCCAGCGCCAGCCAGCGCTGCTCGCCACCGCCGCTCTGCGGGGTTTCCCGTTCCTCGATCATCGTAAAATCGTCGCCCTCCTGTCCCCATATCTGCAGCTTCCAGGCCTCGCCGAGATGCTGGTTGACCAGCACCCCCTCCATGGTCGCCACCGCCACGTAGGGGCGATGCTGGTCGGGGCGGATCGGCTTGGCGGCGCAGGCGGTCAGGCAGCCGCGAAATTCCTCGGTGCGGTCGTTGTCGAGCAACCCCACCGCGTCGGCCCGGCAGCGGGTGCAGTGGCGCATCTGCGGCAGGTATTTTTCGGCGGTCTGCCGGATCGCAACCATGGCCTCCTTGTCGGGTTCGGGGATGTTCTCGAAGACGGTGTCGGCGTTGGGGAACATGGCCATGCAGTTCAGCAGGTCCACCCCCAGTTCCTGCATCTTGGCGGCCACTGCCTCCACGTGGTGGTCGTTGACGCCGGGGATGACGATGGTGTTGACCTTGACCGTGACCCCGTGCTGCTTGAGCAGCCGTACCGACTCGAGTTGACGGGCGAGCAGCAGGGCAGCCCCCTGTTGGCCCCGGTAGACCATCTTGCCGTCCCGCACCCAGCTGTAGATTTTGGCGCTGATCGCCGGATCGACGGCGTTGATGGTGACGGTGACGTGGGAAACGCCGATGGCCGCGATCTCCTCGGCGTAGGGGGCGAGGTTCATGCCGTTTGAGGCCAGACAGAGAATCAGGTCCGGGAAGCGGTTTCTGATCAGCCGCATGGTGGTGAGAGTCTCGTCGGCGTTGGCAAAGGGATCGCCGGGCCCGGCGATCCCGGCCACGGTGATCCGCGGTTCCTTTTCAAGCACCTTTTCCATGTATTCCAACGCCTGATGCGGGCTCAGGACGGTGCTGGTCACGCCGGGGCGCGATTCGTTGACGCAGTCGTACTTGCGGTTGCAGTAGTTGCACTTGATGTTGCACTTGGGCGCCACCGGCAGGTGCACCCGGCCGTATTGGCCCTTGACCTTGGCGTTGAAGCAGGGGTGGCGTTCGAGATCGATGGGGAATGGGGCGGTCATGGTTGTGTCCTCGCTTTCACATGTATGAATAACCAATGGATGAAGAATCCTGTTTTTGTTCGATGAGCCGGTTGACGATGCGGTCGAAAAGCATCTGCGCCCCCCGGTAGCCGAGATGGAGCAAGCGCTGGCCGCCCATCCGGTCGTGGATCGGAAAGCCCACCCTGATAAGGGGGATGGCGAGCTTCCGGGCCAGCGGGTAGCCCTTGCTGTGGCCGATGAGGAGGTCCGGGGCGAGGTTCTCCGCCTCCTCGGCGATCTCGAAGAAATCCATCCCTTCGCGGACCATTGGCTGGTCGGTGAGGATGTCGCCGGTGACCGCAGCGATGGCCTCGGCAAGCTTGCCGGATTGGCCGCCCGAGGCGCAGAGGACGGGCTTGATGCCGATCTCGGCGAGAAAGGCGGCAAGCCCCACCACCAGATCCTCCTCGCCGTAGACGACGGCCCGCTTGCCGGAAAGGTACTTGTGGCCGTCCACGCAGCCGTCGATGTAGCGGCCTCGCTCCTTGGCGTGTCGGTCCGGGGTGGGGCGACCGCTGATCGCCGTGAGGGCGCTAAAGAAGCGGTCGGTTTCCCTGAGGCCCATGGGCAACCCCAGCCGGGTGCGGGGGATGTTGAACCGCTCGTTGAGGAGCAGGCCCGGTGAGAGCCGGTCGGCAACGGTGCGGCCGAACTCGATGGTCGCCTGGGCCGCGCCCATCCCCTTGATGGCGGTGATTGGGGTGCCGCCGGCCGGAATCATCTCGTACCGGCGCAGGGCCGGGCCGTCCAGGGTGTCGGAGATGTCCGGCAGGATGGTGGCGGCAAGCCCGAAGTCGTGCAGCACCTCCTGCAGGTAGCGGGTGTCGGCAGGCGAGATGAAGCCGGGCAGCAGGTTGACCGAAGCGGTGGCCGGGCCCGGTGCGGCGAGAAAATCCACGACAGCCCGCACCGCGTCGTGTAAGCCTTCCATGTGGGTGCCGCTGTAGCTGGGGGTGGAAACATGCACCAGATGCGGCAGGGCGCTTTCGCTGGTTTCGTTCTTGAACTGGTTGAGGAACATGGCCACGTCGTCGCCGATGGTCTCGGTGAGGCAGGTGGTGGCAATGCCCACCAGGCTTGGCTGAAACTTGTTGATGACGTTGGTCAGCCCCAGCTTGAGGTTGGCGCCGCCGCCGTAGATGGCGTTTTTCTCGCCCAGCGAGGAGGAGGCGATGTCGATGGGCTCGTTGAAGTGGCTGATGATGTAG
>JAOUHH010000242.1 GCA_029865195.1 Desulfobulbaceae bacterium | reverse complement strand
GCGACTTTCTCTTTGTCAGCAACCGCGGCAAGCCGATGACCCGGCTGCGCTTCTGGCAGCTTCTGCGGGAGATCGCCCGCGCCAAGGGCATCAACAAGGAGATCAGCCCCCACGTCCTCCGCCACTCCTTCGCCTCCCATCTGCTTGCCAACGGCGCCGATCTGCGCTGGGTGCAGATGATGCTCGGCCACGCCGATATCGCCACCACCCAGATCTACACCCACGTTGACAGCGACCGCCTGAAATCCCTCCACCAGAAGTTTCACCCCCGCGGCTGAACGCACAGCGGACAATCCCCGCCAATCCCGCCCCGGCCGCAAATTTGTGCTGCCAACCATCCGGCGGATCAGGTACTATGGGGTCTATTTGCCTGATCTGATAAAAAAAAGAGGACCGCCCCGACCCCATGGAAGTCATCACCACCCACCTCAACGCCGACTTCGACGGCCTGGCCTCCATGGTCATGGCCAAGAAGCTCTACCCCGAGGCGAGCCTCTGCTTTGCCGGCTCCCAGGAAAAGAGCGTCCGCGACTACTTTGCCCAGATCCCCGAATCGTTTCAATTTCTCCGCCTGCGCGACATCCCCCTCGACCAGGTCACCCGCCTGATCCTCGTCGACACCCGGCAGGCCGACCGAATCGGCAACTTCGCCCAGTGCCTCAACAACCCGGGGATCGAAGTGCACATCTACGACCACCACCCGCAAGCCCCGGACGATCTGCGCGGCGACCTGGAGGTGATCCGCGACACCGGCTCCACCGCCACCATCCTCAGCGAGATCTTCCGGGAGCGCGAGATCCCGGTGAGCGCCGAAGACGCCACCCTGCTCGCCATGGCCATCTACGAGGACACCGGCTCCTTCACCTTCGACACCACCACCCCCGCCGACCTCATCGCCATGGCCTGGCTGCTGGAAAAGGGCGCCAACCTCCACCCCATCAGCCAGTTCATCGCCCAGGAGCTCACCAGCCATCAGGTGGCGCACCTGCACGAACTGATCAAATCCGCCACCACCTACACCATCCAGGGGCTGGACATCGTCGTCGCCAAGGTCAACCTGCCCGAGTATGTCGACGAGATGGCGGTGCTGGTCCGCCGCTTCATGGTCATGGAGAACCTGCATGTCCTCTTCGCCCTGACCAGCATGGCCGGCCGCATCTACCTGATCGCCCGCAGCCGCATCCCCGAGGTCAACGTCGGCAAGCTTGCCCGCGAGCTCGGCGGCGGCGGCCACGCCTCGGCCGCCTCGGCCACCCTGCGCGGCCTGACCCTGATCGAGGCCGAGGAGAAACTGCTCCACCTCCTCCACAAGCATGTGCGGCCACAGAGCCTGGCCCGCGAGATGATGTCGGCGCCGGTGATCTCGGTACCACCCGATATCGCGATCAGCGAGGCCAACCACCTCCTCACCCGCTACAACATCACCGTGCTGCCGGTGCTGCGCGACAAAACCGAACTGCTCGGCCTGATCTCCCGCCGGGTGGTGGAAAAGGCGATCCATCACGGCCTGGGCGAGTTGCCGGTGAGCGAATACATGTCCACCGATCCGATCACCCTCCCCCCGGACGCCACCCTTGCCGATATCCAGGAGATCCTCATCGAGCACCGGCAGCGCTTCGTCCCCGTCGTCGAAGACAATGCGGTGATCGGGGTCATCACCCGCACCGACCTGCTCAGCATGCTCATCGACGACCCGGCGCACATGCCCAAGGACCTGCTCCACGCCCCCAACCATCTGGCCCGTGACCGGCACCGCAACCTCAGCACCCAGATCATCGCCACCCTCAACCGCGAAACCACCCTCCTGCTGCGCACCGTCGGCGAGGTGGCGGAGAAACACCATTTCACCGCCTATGCGGTGGGCGGCTTTGTCCGCGACCTGCTGATGCACAAGCCCAACCTCGATATCGACGTGGTGGTGGAGGGCAACGGCATCGGCTTTGCGAAACACCTGGCGCAGCGGCTGGGCGGCGAGATCCGCACCCACGAGAAGTTCAACACCGCCGTGGTTCTCCTCCCCGACGGCTACAAGGTGGACGTCGCCACCGCCCGGCTGGAATACTACGAGTACCCGGCGGCGATGCCCACCGTGGAGCTCTCCTCCATCAAGCTCGATCTCTCCCGCCGCGACTTCACCATCAACGCCATGGCCATCCACCTCAACCCCGAGCGCTTCGGGCTGCTGGTGGATTTCTTCAACAGCCAGAACGACCTCAAGGAGCGGCAGCTGCGGGTGCTGCACAACCTGAGCTTTGTCGAGGACCCCACCCGCATCTTCCGCGCCATCCGCCTGGAACAGCGGCTGGGATTCGCCATCGGCAAGCACACCGAGCGGCTGATCAAGGGCGCGGTGAAAATGGATCTGTTCAAACGCTGCCAGGGCCGCCGCTTTTTCAACGAACTGCAGATCATCCTTGAGGAGCCGCAACCGCTGCCCGCCATCCGGCGCATGGCAGAGCTGGACCTGCTCCGCTTCCTGAGCCCGACCCTCAAGCTGGATCAACGGCTGCAGGTGATCCTGGAGGAGACCATCAGCAGCATCGACTGGCACCGCCTGCTCTATCTGGACGAACCGTGCCGCTATTGGCAGGTGTATCTCCTCGCCCTGCTCAGCCGCATCAGCAACAAGCAGGCCGCCGCTTTCTGCGACCGCTTCGAGGTGCCGGAACGGACCCGCCGCCACCTCCTGCAGGAGAAAATACTGACCGGCAAGGCCGAAAACTGGTTTGGCCGCCGCCGGACGGTGGCGCCCAGCGATATCTGTCTCCTCCTGCAGGAACTGAGCCCGGAGGGGCTGCTGCACCTGATGAGCGCCAGCAAGCTGACCGGGCTCAAGAAGGCGGTTTCACAGTATGTCACCCAGCTGCGGCATATCACCATCCACACCAACGGCAACACCCTCAAGAAAATGGGGTATCCGGAAGGCCCCCTGTACAAGACGATCCTCGACCGGCTGCTGGCCGCCAAGCTCGACGACAAGATCAAGACCGCCGACGAGGAGCTTGCCTTTGTGCAGCGCCACTTCCCCCCCGGCAAGATCGAAAAGGCCCAGCGATGACCGGCGACATCAATCGATTCATGCAGGAGTTCGCCATCCTCGCCCCGCCCTTCCTGCTGGCCCTCACCCTGCATGAACTGGCGCACGGCTATGTGGCCTACCGCTTCGGCGACCCCACCGCCCAACGACTCGGCCGCCTGACCATGAACCCTCTCAAGCACCTCGATCCGCTGGGAACCATCCTCTTCTTCATCATGCATATCGGCTGGGCCAAGCCGGTGCCGGTGAACCCCTCCTACTTCCAACGCCCGGAGCGCGACATGCTCTGGGTGGCCCTGGCCGGGCCGGGGGCAAACCTGCTGCTGGCCGTGGCCAGCGCCGTGACGCTCAAGCTGCTGCCCGTCATCGGCGCCCTCCTGCCGCTCTTTGTCCTCAAACCGGTATTGCTGATGCTTGCCGCCTCCACCTGGATCAACATCATGCTCGCCGTCTTCAACCTGATCCCCATCCCGCCGCTGGACGGCGGCAAGGTGATGACCGGGCTGCTGCCGCCGCAGCTTGCCCACGTCTACCGCCGTGCCGAACCCTTCGGCTTTGTCTTGCTGCTGCTGCTCTTTTACACCGGCGTCATCCCCAAGCTGATCATGCCCCTGATCTCCTTTGCCCACTCGTTGCTGACCGGCTGAAAAAGCGCAAAAAACCGCCGTACACCCGCAGGTTTTCACGTAATAGATTGATTTAAAAAGAAAACATGGAAGCTGCCGGCCGAAGCGGCAAGATGCGAAGGGAATCGGTTTGCTCCCCCGATTCCCTTGCTGCAGAGAGGGTTTGGCCCCCGAGCCGGGCTACGCCGACGGACCGAAGACCGTACTGACCAGATAGGCCGTATAGCCCACGTACCCGGCCAGCAGCACCGCACCCTCGATGCGGTTGATCCGACCCGGCCCCCGGAAGCCGTAGCCGATGCCGAACAGCGAAAGGGTCAGCGCGGCCATGACCAGCATGTCGCGATTGAAGA
>JAOUHH010000241.1 GCA_029865195.1 Desulfobulbaceae bacterium | reverse complement strand
ATAACAGGCTTATCTCCCCCAAGAGTCCATATCGACGGGGAGGTTTGGCACCTCGATGTCGGCTCATCGCATCCTGGGGCTGGAGCAGGTCCCAAGGGTTTGGCTGTTCGCCAATTAAAGCGGTACGTGAGCTGGGTTTAAAACGTCGTGAGACAGTTTGGTCCTTATCTGCTGCGGGCGTAGGATATTTGAGGAGATCTGTTCCTAGTACGAGAGGACCGGAATGGACGAACCACTGGTGTACCAGTTGTCCCGCCAGGGGCATTGCTGGGTAGCTAAGTTCGGAAGGGATAACCGCTGAAAGCATCTAAGCGGGAAGCCCACTTCAAGATAAGATATCCCGTGGGATAACCCACCTGAAGGCTCGTTGGAGACTACAACGTTGATAGGTCGGGAGTGGAAGTGTGGCAACACATGGAGCTGACCGATACTAATAAGCCGTGCGGCTTGATCATATCTTTTTTTAATAAAAGGCTTGATTACTGCTCGAATACTGTATGACTTACACCCAAAGATATATTCAGTTATCTAAGTTTTTGATAGTAAGACCGATTTTTTCGGTGGCAATAGCGAGAGGGTCACACCCGTTCCCATTCCGAACACGGAAGTTAAGTCTCTCAGCGCCGATGGTACTGCACGGGTGACTGTGTGGGAGAGTAGGTCGCCGCCGGATCCTTTTTTTATAGCAAACGTCTTCCTCTTGGCTTGCCAGGGTGAAGACGTTTTTTTTTGCCCCGTGACTTGTCATGTAAGAGCTGACGCAGGTATCTAAGTCAGGAGTGTGCCGGTGAATCTCGTTCTCAGCAAACTGCTTATCCCCGTTGAGGAAGACGGCGTTGCCGCTTATCTTGCCGCTGCGGCGAGCGAGATGGAGCTTGCTGCTACGGAGATCACCCTGGTCAAGATCCTCAGCAAGGCCCTCGATCTGCGCGATCAGTCGCAGTTCTATTACAAGCTCACCCTTGTTGTCACCGTCGCCGACAACTTTCCCAATAGGCAGCGATTCGTCATCTACGTCGAACCGATCAAGGCAGCTCAAAGGCAGGTTGTCGGCAGCCATCAGCGGCCCATCGTCGTCGGTTTCGGGCCGGCCGGGATGTTTGCGGCTCTCGAACTCGTTGCGCATGGCCTCAAGCCGATCATCTTTGAGCGTGGCAAGCGGATTGAGGAGCGCTCTCTGGATGTGGAACGCTTTGTCGCAAACCGCGAACTCAATCCCGAATCCAACATCCAGTTCGGCGAGGGCGGCGCCGGTTCCTTCTCGGACGGCAAGCTCTTTTCAAGGCGCAACAACAATACCGGCGCCGTTCACCAGATTCTGCAGACCTTTATACGATTCGGCGCGCCGCCCGAGATCGAGTATGTGGCAAAGCCCCACTTGGGCACGGATGTGCTCTGCGTGATCGTTCGCAATATCCGCAAGTTTATCCTGGCCAATGGCGGCGAGATCCATTACGGCGCGCGGCTGACCGATCTTTTGATCAAGAATGGCCAGGCGTGCGGGGTGGTGATCAACGGCGAAGAGGAGTATATCGCCTCCCAAATCTATCTGGCCCTGGGCCATTCCGCCCGGGACACCATGGCGATGTTGGCGGAGCGCGGGGTGGCCATGGAGCGGAAGCCGATCTTGGTCGGGGTGCGGGTCGAGCATCCGGCCACCATCGTCAACCGGTTCCGTTACGGTGAAAAATATATGTATTACCCGCGCCTGGGGGCTGCCACCTATTCCCTGAACTATACCGATCGGGCCATCAAGCGTGGTGTCTATACCTTCTGCATGTGTCCGGGCGGGGAGGTGGTGAACGCCTCATCCGAGCAGGGCGGACTGGTGCTGAACGGCATGAGTTATTCGCGGCGGGATTTGCCCTTTTCAAACGCAGCCCTGGTGGCAACCTGTCATGCCACCGATTACCGAGGCGACGGACCCTTGGCCGGGATTGACTTTCAGCGCGAGATCGAGTCCCGGGCCTTTCGCGCCGGTGGGGGGAGATGGGCCGCCCCGGCGCAGAACCTGCTGGATTTTCTGGGAGAAAAAGGGGGGGAAGGGCTGCCTGGACACTCCTACCGGATGGGGCTTGTCCCTGCCGAGCTGGGCGCGATCCTGCCCGGCTTTGTGACGGACGGCCTGCAGGCCGCCTTCCGGCAATGGAAAAAAGAGGTGCCGTTGTTTGTCTCCGGACAGGCGATCCTGATGGCGGCGGAGACCAGAACCTCATCGCCGGTGCGGCTGTTGCGGGACGCCAACTACCAATCGCTGAACATCAAGGGGCTGTATCCGCTGGGTGAGGGGGCTGGGTATACCGGCGGCATCACCAGTTCCGCCGCCGATGCGATCAGGGCGGTGGCAAGTCACTTCGGCGGCGCGTAGGGCGGCAACGCCGTTACCATTCCAGATCGTCGGGGATCGGGAAGGCGGCGTATGGGTCGTCCTCGGCCGGTGCTTGCTGCGGCTTGTTCAAGACGATGATCACTTTGGCGTCCAGTTCCGCGATCTTGCGCGCCGCTTCAGCCGTCACCACATGGTATTGCCCCTTGTGCGCGACTATGGCCAATTGCCCCTTGCCCAGTTGCCCCCGGATCGATTTGGTGAGGTGGATCTTCTTGATCTTGCCGCCGTCGGCAAAGTTGTAGGCCAGGTCGCCGTGGCCGCTTTCGATCCTGCCGTTTTCGATGAGCTGTCCGATTTGGGCGACCATTTCCTTCTGCGCGTCCTGCCGCCGCCGCTCCTCGTTCAGTTGCCTGGCCCGTTCCTTCTGCGCTGCTTGCGCCTTCAGGGCCATTTCCTTGCTTTCGGCGACGGCGTCCCCCTTGCCCTGCTGCTTCTTGTTGGTCTGATATTGTTCCTGCTTGGCCTTGTTGACCTGTTTCTTGTTGACCAGGCCGGCCTTCAGCAGTTGGGCGCTGAGTGAGTTGCCCATGAAGCGTCTCCCGTGATGATGACCCGCCGCCGACAGAACGGCGGGTTGTTTTTTTTGGGCTCCGGCCGGCGCCGTTAGTTTCGGCAGCATAGCAGGATCTTTTGCTCGGCAAGTATTGCAGAGACGAATCCGGGACGCAAGGCAATAAATGCATCCACGGATGGCGGCCACTGGGATTGTGGCGCTGAATAACTGATTTGGCAACAGGGTAAGACTGCCGTGCGACGGGTTTTTCCTTGCCGATGGCCGGAGGCTCAATCAGGCCATCGGCGCCACCCGGTTCACCTCCTCCATTGAGGTAAGGCCGCGGAGCACCTTCTTGACCCCATCGTAGCGCATGGTCTGATAGCCGACGGTCTGGGCCATGGCCCGGATCTCGTTAATCGGGGCATTGGCCATCACCAGCTTGCGCAACGGCTCGTTCACCAGCACCATCTCATGCAGGGGCAGGCGGCCGCTGTAGCCGGTGAATTTGCAGCGCGGGCAGCCCTTGGCGCGGTGGAAGGTCACCTCCTGCTTGCCGTCCCAGTTGAAGAGGTCGTCCATCATCTCCGGGGTCGGTTGGTACGGTTCGCGGCAGACCATGCAGAGTTTGCGGGCCAGCCGCTGGGACATGATGCCGATCAGCGACGGCCCCACCAGAAAGGGCTCGACCCCGATCTCCACCAGCCGGGTGACGGCCTGGATGGCGTCGGTGGTATGCAGGGTAGCGAACACCAAATGGCCGGTAAGGGCCGCCTCGGTGGCGATCTTGGCGGTTTCCAGATCGCGGATCTCGCCGATCAGGATGACGTCCGGATCCTGTCGCAGAAGGGCCCGCAGCACCTTGGCAAAGGTGACGCCGATCTCGGCGTTTACCTGGATCTGGCTGATGCCGTGCAGGCGGTATTCCACCGGATCCTCGATGGTCATGATGTTTTTGTCCGGGGTGTTGATCCGCTGCAGGGCCGAGAAGAGGGTGGTGGTCTTGCCGCAGCCGGTGGGGCCGGTGATGAAAAAGGCGCCGCTGGGGGTATTCAGCAACTGCACGGCCCAGGTGTAGATCTTTTGGGAGAGATAGAGGTTTTCCAACTGCGGCACATTCCGCTTCTGGATCTGCCCC
>JAOUHH010000240.1 GCA_029865195.1 Desulfobulbaceae bacterium | reverse complement strand
CGGCGGTGATGTCGCCGGTGCTGACAGGGTTCTTGCTGTTTTTTCTTTTCTTGATTGGCTACATCCTCGTCTTTTCGGTTGTTGTTTCCTTGCCGGTTGAGTGGTGCATTCAATACCGGACCGATTCTCCCGAGCTTGCGCAGCAGTATGTGCTGTTCTCCATGGATATGGTGGTGGCCTTGGCAATTTTGAGCTGGTTGCGGTGGCTTATGCAGGTGGTCGGTGCGTATCGGCGGCAGTCGGGTTGATTGCCGGTGAAATGCGAGCGCGCGCTGAAATAGCTTGACAAGGTCGATTGATTTTATATATTTCGTCGTTTTTGTGTTCGCGATGACACCTCTTCCGTTACGCGTGGTAAATTGAAGGTCCGATTCGATGAGATACCGGCGGATGGGTTACGTTTAACCATCACCGATGAGGCATGGTTTCCCGATCATGAGCTTGAGCGGCGCGGCAAGGTTGCCGCCGCGGTGGTATTGCGGCGTGACGGCAACCGGGTCTTTGTGGAAGGGTCGTTGTCGGTAACCGTTGTTTTGACCTGTGATCGCTGTCTGGAGCCGTTCGCTCGGGAGCTTGTCGAGGATTTTCAGGTTGATTGCGAGTTTGCCGAATCAGGCCCGTTTCTCGACGGGGCGGACGAACATGAGATCGACGCGGCCGAGATGGATACCATCATGCTCGATGAGCCGGCCGTTGAACTTTATGAGTTGTTGGCGGAACAGGTTTTTCTTGCCATGCCGGCGCGGATGCTCTGTGCCGACGAGTGTCGAGGGCTCTGCAGCGGCTGCGGGATCGATCTGAACAAGGGACAATGCCGGTGCGGGACAAAGGAGAGCGCATCTCCTTTCAAGGTCCTGGCCGGCTTGAAAGACATCAAGAAATAAATCCGACTGGCGTAGCGTCGGATCATAATTTGCTAAAGACCTCAGGGAGGAATCAAAATGGCATTACCGAAAAGAAGACATTCTCATTCGCGCACCAGAAAACGGCGTTCCCATGACGCGCTTACCGCGCCCAGCATCGCCAAGTGCGACAAGTGCGGCGAGCCCAAGATGCCGCATCGCCTCTGCGCCGGTTGCGGGACCTACAAAGGCCGGACCGTTTTTAATCTGGAAGAGGGCGAGTTAGAGTAAGGTCATGCCGGTGCGTATTGCCCTGGACGCCATGGGCGGCGATCAAGGCCCTGATGTACTTGTGGCCGGGGCAGTGCAGGCCGTCAACGCGAGAAACGATCTCGAGGTGACCCTCATCGGTGATGAGGAGCGCCTGCGGGCATCGTTGCGCGCGCATTCCTCTGCCAATCAGGACCGGCTCCGCATCGTCCATGCCTCGCAGGTTGTCGACATGGACGAGTCGCCTGTCGATGCGCTGCGCAGAAAAAAAGATTCATCGGTGGCCGTTGCCTTCAGGCTGCAGAAGCAGGGCGAGGTGGAGGCTTCGGTCAGCGCCGGCAACTCCGGGGCGACCATGGCGGCGGCAATCGGCAGCCTGGGCCGCCTGAAGAAGATCTCCCGGCCTGGTATCGCCGGGATCTTCCCGACCCTGAAAGGGCCGGTGGTGATGATGGACGTCGGCGCCAACGTCGATTGCCGGCCCCTGCATCTCTTTCAATTCGGCATCATGGCCGCCGCCTTTTCACAGGTCATCTTTGCCAACCAGCGTCCGCGCATCGGCCTTCTCAGTATCGGCGAGGAGGGGGGCAAGGGCAATCTGCTGGTCAAGAAATCCCACGAACTCTTCAGTAAAAGCAATCTCAACTACATCGGCAACGTCGAGGGGCGTGATACCTTTCAGGGCGACGTGGACGTTATCGTCTGCGACGGCTTTGTCGGCAATGTCTGCCTGAAGCTCAGCGAAGGGCTGGCCGAGGCGGTGCTCTCCATGTTGCGGGAAGAGATCTCCAAGGATCTCAAGTCCAAGCTCGGGTATGTGCTGGCCAAGGACGCCTTCGGCAGGTTCCGCAAGCGGGTTGACTACGCCGAGTATGGCGGGGCGCCGCTGCTTGGGCTCAACGGCACCGGCATCGTTTGTCACGGGCGGTCCAACGCCACCGCGATCAAAAACGCCATCAATGTCGCGGCTGAACTGGTCAGCGCCAACATCAACGAGCATATCATGCGTCTGCTTGCTGATGTGGATTCTGTTATGGCGGCGGCCGCTTCCGGAGAGGACGCATGACTCGGGCGGCTATTCTCGGCACCGGTTCCTGTCTGCCCAGGCGGGTGCTGACCAACGCCGAGCTCGAAAAGATGGTCGAGACCACCGACGAGTGGATCACCGTCCGCACCGGCATCCGGGAGCGGCGGATCGCTGGCGCCGGGGAGGAGACCTCGAAGCTTGCCGCCGAGGCGGCGCGCAAGGCCCTGGCGATGGCGGGGGTTGCCGCCGCCGAGATCGGCCTGATCGTTGTCGGTACCATGACCTGCGAAAAGGCGATGCCTTCCTGCGCCTGTCTGGTGCAGAAGGAGATCGGCGCGGTCAACGCCTTTGCCATGGATATCAACGCCGCCTGTTCCGGCTTCCTGTTCGGGATGGATGTCGCCGAGAAATACATCAAGGCGGACCCCACCCTCAAGGTGCTGGTGATCGGCGCCGAAACCCTTTCCACCCGCACCAACTGGGAGGATCGCACCACCTGTGTCCTGTTCGGCGATGGCGCCGGCGCGGTGGTGATGGCGGCCGGTGACGGCGAGCGCGGGATGCTCGGCAGCCGTCTCTTCGCCGACGGCAGCCTCTGGCATCTGCTGCACATGGATGCGGCGCCCAGCCTCAATCCCGATCTGGTGGCGGCCGATTATCAGGGCCCCTTCATCCGCATGGCCGGCCAGGAGGTGTTCAAGTACGCGGTTCGCGCCATGCAGGACGGGGTGGCCAAGGTGCTTGCCCAGGAGGGTGTCGAACCCGAGGCGGTGCGGCTGGTCATCCCCCACCAGGCGAACATCCGCATCCTCAACAGCCTGACCGAGCGGTTGGGAATCGCCCCCGAAAAAATCTATATAAATGTACACAAGTATGGTAATACATCGGCGGCCAGTATGCCTATCGCCCTCGATGAAGCCAACCGTGAAGGCCGCCTGCGGCCAGGTGATCCGGTTCTTTTTTGCGCGTTTGGAGGAGGGTTTACCTGGGGTGCCGCGATCGTGCGCTGGTAAGCTTGGGGGTGAGCCTGGAAACCGGCGGTTTGTAGAAACCGCAAAAAAGTAACGAAACCGAGGATGCAATCGTGGATTATTTCCTGACCGAAGAGCAGCAGATGATCGTTGACGTGGCCCGGCAGATCTCCGATGAGATGATCATTCCGCAGCGGGCCGAGCTGGACGAGAAGGAAGAGTTCCCCGGCGATATCCTGCAGGCCATCGCCCAGGCCGATCTGTTCGGGTTGTACATCCCCGAGGAGTACGGCGGTTTCGGCGGCGGTTGTTTCGACATGGTGTTGGCCCTCGAGCAGTTCGGCCGCGGTTGCGTCGGCATCGCCACCGCCTTTGCCGCCAATGCCCTGGGCGCCTATCCGATCCTGATTGCCGGCAGCGACGAGCTGAAGGAAAAATACCTCCCCGAGATCGCCAGCGGTAAAAAATACGCCGCCTTCGCCCTCACCGAGGCCAATGCCGGCAGCGATGCCTCCGGCATCCAGACCACGGCGGTGCTCGACGGCGACCATTGGGTGCTGAACGGCACCAAGCAGTGGATCACCAACGGCGGCGAGGCCAACATCTACACCGTCATCGCCATCACCGACCGCGCCAAGGGCCCGCGCGGGGCGACCATGTTCGTGGTCGAGGACACCGACGCAGGGTTTTCCTACGGCGCCAAGGAAAAGAAGCTCGGCATCCGCGCCTCCTCCACCCGCGAGCTGATCTTCAAGGATTGCCGGATTCCCGCCGACCGGGTTATCGGGCGGGTAGGCACCGGCTTTATCACCATCATGCGCACCCTCGATCTCTCCCGCCCCGGCATCGCCGCCTTGGGCCTCGGCCTCGGCCAGGGGGCGCTGGACGAGGCGGTGACCTACGCCAAGCAGCGGGTGCAGTTC
>JAOUHH010000026.1 GCA_029865195.1 Desulfobulbaceae bacterium | reverse complement strand
CTGATGGCGACGGCGAGCTCCAGTTCAGCGGCAGCAGCCAGTATGGCGCGACGAGCTTGATATTGGCAAGGGGAATCGTTATCGGAAGTGTGCCGCCGGCCGGCTGCATCACCACGGTCGCCGGGGCTGATCCCGATCAGGCGAGCGGGATGGCAAGCGTACCGATCGCCCCTACTGCCCGCCGGAGAGGGCATCGCCGATCCCCTTGAACACGCTCTTCACTCCCTCGGTGGTGGCGGCAACCGCCTCCTTGCCGGTATTCTTCAAGCTTTCCGCGGCTTTGCCGACAAACTGGCCGGATTCGGCCACCGCCTTGCCAACACCTCTCTGCACGGCCCCGAACACCTGTCGCGTCGCCTCGTCGATGGAGGCGCCCTTCTTTTCCTGGCCGATATTGGTGAGGTGGATCTCCGGCAGGGGCAGGTCAACGGTCTTGCCCTTCAGGATGGTGGCGCTCATCCGGACGGTGCCGCCGGTGATCAAGAGATCGTCGATCAGGACCTGCTTGCCGGGCTTCTTCGATGCCGCCGCGGCGTCGTCGTTCTTGCCGGTGGCGTTCTGGATGTTGGTCATGATTCGGTTGATGTTGCTGCCCTTCAGGGAGGCTTCGTAGGTGATTTCAGGGTTTTCGACCAGGACGTTCTTGACCCTGATCCGGTCGCCGAGTAACGATTTCGGCTCGATGGCGATGCGAACGGTTTTGAGCCGGATCGCCGCGTCGGTGGTGAAGCCCGGCGGGTTGCCGATGGTGACGCCGGAAATCTTCCCGCTGCCGGAGAGGATGCTGAGGCTGACCTTGTCGATGGTCACGGCCCCACCGGTGAGTTTGGGGCCGAATGTTTCCGCGCCCTTTTTGATCGCCCTGTCGAGATTGAGCGACAGCGCGACGATGATGCCGATGACCAGGATGGTGAGAATGGCAAAGAATGTGAGCAACTTCTTCATGGCAGACTCCTTGGCGGCACGGTTGGTTGGGTAACGGGTCCCCTGGTTTCATCCACAGGCAAAGTAGGAACTATAGCAAGATTTGCGAGCAAATTCCATGGTTGTGGCGGGGCGGCGATCTGTCGCGGGGGCGATGGGGCGGGGTCAGGTGCTGCTGCCGCCGAGAAAGCGGATGAACTCCAGAAATTTTTCCTGCTCGAAATGGCCGACCATCTCTTCCTTCATGGTTAGAATCGCTTGAAAGGGGGGACGCGCCTGTCCGTAAGGCCGGTTGGTGGTGAGGGCGTCATAGACGTCGGCGATGGCCGCGATCTTGGCGTGGTTTGAGATCTCGTCGCCGCGCAGGGCGTGCGGATAGCCCCGGCCGCAGTATCGTTCGTGGTGATGGAGGATCACGTCAAGGGCGATAGGGGGCAGGGAATCCTTCATCAGTTCGAAGCCCTGAAGCGGGTGTTTCTTGATCTCGGCGAATTCATTGTCGTCGAGGCGGCCCGGTTTCTTGAGGATCTGCTCCGGGGTGAGGGTCTTGCCCACGTCGTGGAGGATGCAGCCCAGGGCGAAGTCGCGCAGGTCGAAGTTTCTGCCCCGGTCGATCATGATCGAGAGCCCCAGGCCGAAGACGGCAACGTTGACGCAGTGGGAAAAGGTGTAGTAGTCGTGGGTGCCCAGGTTGAGCAGGGTCAGGATCGACCGGTCGTTGGCGAGGATGAAGTCGACCATGTTGTTGGTGATGGCCTCGGTGCGGCGCAGGTTTTCGCCGCTGCGCGGATCCTCGAAGACATCCTGGAGGATGTTTTTGGCGCACTCGTAAACGATCTGGGATTTCTTGGCCACCGGCACCGTCTTATCGGCGATGAGCAGGGTGAGTGAATCCTCCATGAACTGCTGGAAATCGCGGTCGGCTTCCTTTTTGATATAGAGGGTGCCGAGCTTGCCCTTTTTGGCGTCAAGGATGGAGTGGAGGGAGGAGATGTCCGTACCCTTGGCGATGAGCAGGATCGGCCGCGGCTGGCCGTTGATCTCCTGGCGGATGAAGATGTCGAAGCGGATCAGGCGATTGTCACCCAGGAAATACTGTTCGTCAATGGCCATGTATCCTGGAAGTGGGGGGGGCATCTCTTTCTCCGGCGGTGGTTGCCCTGATGCCTGCCATCATTCACCGGCGTGGAGGTGCCGGTCCGGTGGCGGGATGTGCTGCCTGTCACATCAGGATAGTGAATCGGTTTTATTGCTGTCAAGCTGCATTATCCCGAGGCAGACCCCGGGGTGCGTGGGAAGGGGATAACGTCGCGGATGTTGCCCATGCCGGTGACGAACTGGATGATCCGTTCGAACCCCAGGCCGAACCCGCTGTGTTGGGCGGAGCCGTAGCGACGCAGATCAAGATACCAGCCGTATTCGTCGAGATCGAGGCCCTGCGCGGTCATCCGCTCGCCGAGGAGGTCGAGCCGTTCCTCGCGCTGGCTGCCGCCGACGATCTCGCCGATCCCCGGCAGCAGGATGTCCATGGCCGCCACGGTTTTGCCGTCGTCGTTGGCCCGCATGTAGAAGGGCTTGATCGTTTTCGGGTAATCGGTGACCACCAGCGGCCCGTCGAACACCTCTTCGCAGAGGTATCGTTCGTGTTCCGACTGCAGGTCGGCGCCCCACTGCACCGGAAACGCAAAGTCGCGGCCGCTCTTGTGGAGTTCCGCCACCGCCACGGTGTAGCTGATGCGGGGGAAGGGGCCGGCGAGAATTCGGTGGAGGCGGTCCGGCAGGGTGGTGTCGACAAACCTGCCGAAGAGGGCGAAGTCCTCTGCGCAGTTCTCCACCACATGGCGGACCAGATGCTTGATGAAGGCCTCGGCGAGGTCGATGTCGCCGGCCAGATCGCAGAAGGCCATCTCGGGCTCGATCATCCAAAATTCGGCGAGATGGCGGCTGGTGTTGGAGTTCTCGGCCCGGAAGGTGGGGCCGAAGGTGTAGACGTTGCCCATCGCCAGGGCGTAGGCCTCCGCCTCCAGCTGGCCGCTGACCGTCAGGCCGGCCCGGCGGCCGAAGAAATCCTGCCCGAAGTCCGTCTTGCCGCCGGTGGTCGGCAGCCGGTCGAGATCGAGGCTGGTGGCGGTGAACATCTCGCCCGCCCCCTCGCAGTCGCTGGTGGTGATGATGGGGGTGTGGACCTGGATAAAGCCGCGCTGGTGAAAGAACTGGTGCACGGCAAAGGAGAGCGAGCCGCGGATGCGGGTCACCGCGCCCAGGCTGTTGGTGCGGGGACGCAGGTGGGCGATGGTGCGCAAAAACTCGTAGGAGTGGCGTTTCTTCTGGAGGGGATAGACGAGCGGATCGGCCCAGCCCTCGACGGCGATGCGGCTCGCCTTCAGTTCGATCTCCTGGCCCTTGGCCGGCGAGGGAACCGCGACGCCGGTGATCCGCACCGCGCAGCCGGTGGTGATCCGCAGCACCTCGTCGTGGTAGTTGGGCAGGGCCTCGTCGGCGATTACCTGCAGGTTGGCGAGGCCCGAGCCGTCGTTGATCTCGAGAAAGGAGAAGCCGCCCTTGGCGTCGCGGCGGGTCCGCACCCAGCCGTTGACGGCAATCTCCATCCCGGTCGGTTTCTCGGCAAGAAGCGCGGCGATGCGATAGAATGGGACCATCTGTCTGCTCCGATGGAAAGAAGGAAAGATTACAAGGATTGTATTTGAAACAAGGGGCGGGTAAAAATGCAAGGGGCATTTGTGTTTCTTGGTCAAATTGAACGGATAAGGGAGGCTAACCGTGGAGCTGTATCGTTTGGAGCCGGCGCAATGCGCGCTTCTGGTGGTTGATATTCAGGAAAACCTGATGCGGGTGATCGACAACGCCGAGGAGGTGACCCGCAATACGGTCTTGTTGCAGAAGAGCGCCAATGTTCTCAATATCCCGCAGGTCGCCACCACCCAGTATGTGGCGCGGATCGGGCCGTTGCTGCCGGCGGTGACCGCCGAGCTGGGCGGGCTGACCCCGCTTGACAAGCTCGAGTTCGACTGCTTCGGCAACGCTGGCATCGCCGCGGCGGTGAAGGGGTTGCCGGCAGCGGTCAACACCTTGATCGTCTGCGGGGTGGAGACCCACATCTGCATCTATCAGACCGTGCTGGGGGCGCTCATGGCCGGTTTTCGGGTCTGGGTGCCGGCGGACGCGGTGTCGTCACGGAAGCCTGGCAACAAGGAGATCGGCCTCGCCAGGCTCAGGGAGATGGGGGCGGTGGTCGCCTCCACCGAGATGATCATCTACGAGTGGCTGCGCAAGGCGGGGTCGCCGGAGTTCAAGGCGCTGCTGCCGGTGCTGAAATAAGGGTTTTTACGCCTTGCCGCGACCGGCGGCGATGGCCCTGGTCAGGGTGAGAATCCCCAGGCAGGCAAGGAAGATGAGCGCCTGCAGGATGACGATGGTGGCGCCGCTGGGCAGGTCCAGCTGGTAGGAGCCCCAGAGCCCGAAGGCGGCGCTGGACATGCCGAAGAGGATGGAAAGCCAGGTCATGGTGGCGAAGCGGCGCACCACCAGTCGGGCGGCGGCGGCCGGGATGACCAGGAAGGCGGAGATCAGAACGATGCCCACCACCTTTACCGCCACCACCACGGTGACCGACAACAGCACCCCCAGCAGGTATTCGTCGAGCACCACCGGCACCCGGTCGGAGATCGCCAGTTCCCGGTCGAAGGTGGCGTAAGCCCAGCGTCCCCACAGCGGTTGGGCGAGCAGGGCCAGCAGCACTACCCCGGCACTGACCTTGAGATCGGTGTCGGTGATGGCCAGGATGGAGCCGAAGAGGTAGGAAAAGGCGTCGGCGGAGTACTCTTTCTTGAGGGAGAGGAAGATGATGCCCGCGGCCATGGAGACCGCGAAGAACACCCCGATGACGGTGTCCGAGGCGAGGGTGGTGCGGTGGCGCACCCAGATGATGGCGATGCTCACCGCCACCGTGAAGGGCACCGCGATCATCAGCGGCTCACGCCCCAGCAGCAGGCCCAGGGCGACGCCGCCGAAAGCGGCGTGGGCCAGCCCGTTGCCGAGAAAGCCCAACCCCCGCTGCACGACGAAAACGCCGTAGTAGGAGGCGAGAAAGGCGACCATCAGGCCGGCGATCAGCGCCCGTTGCATGAAGGGAAGGGTCAGCGCTTCAAGCATGGCTGCCGGCTCGCAGGTCGGTGAGATGGAGAGGATGGTGCGCCGGGCCGTAGGCGCTTTGCAGACACTCGTCGCACATGGTCTCCTGGGGGGTGCCGAAGCCGAGCAGGCGGCGGTTGAGGACCATCACCCGGTCGGCGTGGGCCGAGGCCACTTCCTGATTATGGGTGATCATCAGGATGGTGGCGTTCTGTTCGTTCCGGTAACGGGCGAGGAGGCGGTAGAAGTCGGTTTCTCCCACCGTGTCGATGCCGGTTGCCGGTTCGTCGAGCAGGATCAGGCGCGGTTTTCTCGCCAGGCTGCGGGCCAGATAGATGCGTTGCAACTCGCCGCCGGAGAGCGCGCTCAGCGGCCGGTCGGCAAGATGGGAGGCGCCGACCATCTCCAGCGCGCTCAGGGCGGCGGTGCGGTCGGCGGCGGAGATGCGACGTCGCCAGGTGCGGTGCAGGCCGGTGACCACCAGTTCGGTGGCCAGGGCCGGAAAGTTGCGGTCCAGGGTTTTTGCCTGCGGCACATAGCCGATCCAGGCCGGATCGACCTCCCGGGGCTTTTTTTCAAAAACCAGGACATTGCCGCTGGATGGCTCAAGCACCCCCAGCAGCACCTTCAGGAAGGTGGATTTGCCGGCGCCGTTGGGGCCGAGGATGGCGACGAATTCCCCTTCCCTGACGCAACAGGAGATGTCGGCCAGGGCCTGGCTTTCGCCCAGGAAAAGTGAAAGGTTGTGGGTGTGTACGGCGTGCATCTGGCGTATGCCTGTCTCTGTTCTTGTTTGGCTTGTCGTTGCGAGGGGCCCATCTTCAAGCAGCGTACACCGTCGCCAATGGTGGTTTCCCGCCCCCCGGGATGCTCAACTATAGCAGGCCGCGGCCAATCTCACAAGAAAAGGCCATCACCGCCGTGCAATTGCCCCGGCGGTGGCGGATGGTTCTCTTGTTGTGGTTAATGTATTGATTATCTGGTTAAAAATAAGGTAGAGATAAAAGATGGCGAACGAACGGCGCTCTTTTGCTTGCGGGAGGCAAGATGATCGATTCGACGGAGAACATTGCGGGCGATAAGCGGCTGCATGAGCGGTTGCGGAAAAGTTACCGGGTTACCTATCGGCGGATGGAGGACCTTTCCTCTCCGTCTCCGGCGCGGGAGGGGGTCGTCATCGATGTCAGCGGCGGGGGGTTCTGTTTTCTGGCCGGGGAGCCTTTTGAGGAAAACAGCCGCTTGGCGTTGCTGGTCGAATTTCCGGGCTGGCTGGCCGACGAGCACGGCGACTGGATTGTCACCCACGATGAAAAAGACGTGGCCAGGCTGGAGGTGCTGGTGGTGGTCACCCGTTTTGCCGCCAGCCGCACCGTGCCGGGGCGGTTCGAAATCGGTGTGCGGATCTGCGGCCGGATTGGCTGATCCTTTTGGTTGTCGACAATGATTGTTTAATGAATTCGGCCTTTGGTGCCGATTCGAAAAAATACGTGCTTTTTATGCGAAGGTCGCGGCGGACGATGCCGTGTCTTATAAACCACGATGGAGTGACAGTATGGCGGATAAAAAACCGGAAGTGAATCTCGAGATCGGCAGCGGCTTCTTTCGTATCACCGCCCTCGATGCCATCTACAACATCACCGTGTTGGCACCGCAGGAGAGCAGCGCGAGCAGGGTGGTGGAGCGGATCGTCGAGGTGGAGAAGCAGGCCGAGATGCCCCCGCTGGCGGTTTCCGGAGACGACTACTACAAGAAGGTGTCCAGCGACCTCTACCACGATATCGGTAACCTGGCCAAGAGCCTCTCCTCCACCATGACCCGCATCCCCATGGAGGATCAGCGGCAGAAGCGCGCCTCCCTGGATGAGGCCGGCGAAAAGATCGAGGACGCCAAGGCCCAGCTCAAGGATATCGTCAGCATGACGGAAAACGCGACCATGGAGATCATGGACAGCGTTGAGGCCATCCAGTCGCAGACCAACAGCGTCAAGGAGCTGCTTTCCGCCCTCAAGGACCATGCCGCGTTCGGGGTGGACGGTGGCGATGCAGCGTCCGGCGATGCGGCGGCAACGGTGCCGGTCGCGGATCTGCAGAGGATGATGGGCCAGGCCCTTGATCTCATCGTCAACATGCAGGCGGAGGGCGCGGCCACGGCGTCCGCACCGCCACCTGCCGCAGCCCCCGCCGCCCCGGTTAAACGGTATGTGTTCGTCATCGATGTCATCTTTCAGACCATCTACGAGCTCTGCACCAATGAAGCGGTCAAGGGCCATATCACCAAGGCCCGGGAGCAGGCCAAGACCCTTTTCGACAACGAAATCTTCCTCACCCAGATGAACGCCAAGGTCAGCAAGCTGCAGCCGGACGGCGACAACTTCTTCACCATCCCTCTGGGCGATGTGTTGAAATCGTTGCATGACGCCTGTTCCGATGCGAAGATTCAGGGCCTGTTCAAGAAGATGGTCTCCGGTCAGGCCGAGATCTTTCTCGATGGCAATCTGCCCATCGAGGCCCCGCCCATGGAGGAGGTGGCCGGGACAGCACCGCCGGCGGCTCCCACCCCGGCGCCGGCCGCCGGCGCCGATCCCCGGCTCGGCGAGCTTGCCGGCATCATCGAGCAGTGCCTGGCCGCCAGCGACGCCCTTGGCGTTCCCGCCGCACCGGCCAACGGACTCAGCGCGATGACCAAGGCGGATCAGGCCGAGATCTTCAGCAAGATCGAGGCGGCCTTCGGCATCGCCACCAATATCTGCGGCAGTGTCTCGAAGATCAACGAGGCCTTGAGTTTCCAGGATCTTTCCGGTCAGCAGATCCTGAAGATCATCAAGCTGCTGGGCGATTTCCAGGTGCAGTTGCTGGCCATCGTCGTCTCCTTCGGTTCGCAGCTCAAGCGCAAGGAGGAAAAGCCCGATATCACCGCCGAGGAGAGCAAGCGGCTCGCCCAGGAGGACGTGGATTCCTACATCAACAAGATCAACGCCCCGGCCGCCGACGAGGAAGGCGGGGTCCTCGACCAGGACGCGGTCAACAAGATGCTCGCGGACATGGGTTTCTGATCTCGTTGCCGCAGTCATATCTCTGCCAAAAGGCCGTCCTTCGGGGCGGCCTTTTTTATTGGTTCCTTTCCCGCCGTTTTTCCCGCGAAAAAAAAATTGAAGAAAAGAAGACCTGGGACACCATTTGTCCTAGTCGGGGTGGTAGGGTGACTCTAACAATCCTTCGGATTAATCGCTTGCCGGTGATGCACCCGAGAGGTATAGGTAATGAGTCTTTTTGTTTGCGAGGGAGTGGAGTGAGGGGAATAAAAAACAACGCCCCCGGCTCCGCGAGGAGACGAGGGCTGGGGTCGCTTGAAAGCGTTGCCTACGAAATACTTATTTCATTGGTATGAAAAGCATTGATAGGCCTTGGTCGATTACACTGCTAACAAATATACACCGGAGAACAATATGAGCAAGCAAATTTTGGGCTTGGATTTGGGGACAAATTCTATCGGGTGGGCTTTGTTGGAGGAAAGTGAAAACAAGCCAAGCAAGATCGTGGGTTTGGGGTGCCGGATTTTTACCAAGGCAGTGAAGGCAGTGAAGGATGGGGATTCTGCCATTCCCAAAAATATGAAGCGCCGTGATGCAAGACTGGCAAGGCGAGTTGTGCAGAGGCGCGCACGCAGAAAAAAGAGAATGCTCAACTACCTGGTCAAACTTGGCTTGCTGCCCGCCGAATTGAGTAATGCTACCCAGCCGGAAGCCATCCTGAACAAGATAGGCGATCCCTATGCGTTACGCGCCAAGGCGCTTGACGAGGAATTAACCTGCTATGAACTCGGGCGGGTATTTCTTCACTTGGTTCAACGTCGCGGTTTTTTGAGTAATCGCAAAACCGTGCTTGGTGACATGGTCGATGATCCGGACGTTCAGGAATTGTTGGAGTCTATTGAGAGCAAAGAAGACAAGTCTACGGAGCGAGCGAAAGAAGAAACGGCCTTCAAGGGTGATATCCGCAAGATTCGGGCCTGTATACAAAAATCGGGTTGCCGGACCCTGGGGGAATATCTGGCCGGTTTTGACCGGCATATCAGCAAAAGGAATCGCAAGCGAGATGGAGGATTTTTGCGTACCGACCGGCAGATGTACAGAGAGGAGTTGGTCGCGATCTTTCAGAAGCAAACGCAGTTTCATCCGCTACTGACAGAAGAAGTGAAAAATCAGTTGGAAGAGATCATCTTCTTTCAGCGACCTCTCAAGTTGCGTAATGACAGGGTCGGGAAATGCTCTCTTGAGCCAAGCCGCAACCGGGCGCGATTGGCGCGGTTGGAGTGCCAGCGGTTCCGTTATCTCCAGGATATCAACAATTTACAATATTTTGATACCTGCGAAGACAGGTTGTGTTCGCTCGATGCAGAGCAGAAGGCGACCCTGGAGCATCTTTTTGAGCACAACGCCAGGCCTACTATCGCCAAGATCAGAAAGGCCTTGGGGGTGAGCAATAAAACCGAAATCAACCTCGATACCGCCAATAAAAACCTCAAAGGCAACATTACGGCTAGCGCCATTCGCAATGTTGTCTCGGAATGGGACTCGTTTTCAAGGGAAGAGCAGATTGCTTTGGTGGAAGATTTGCTCACCATCACCATCAAGTCAGCTCTGAAAAAACGGTTAATCGAACATTGGAATTTCCCGGTCAGAACCGCCGTCGCACTCTGCCTGCTTGAGTTTGAACCGGGGCACAGCAATTTGTCCCTAAAGGCGATCAATCAATTGCTGCCATTCCTTGAGCAGGGCGAGATTTTCTCGAAAGCGCGGCAACTGGCTGGCTACGACTATGCAATAGAGGAAATCGAAGCGGCCCCAAGACTTGCAGCCCCGCCGGAACTCCCCAACCCGATAGTGAACAAGGCACTGCATGAACTGCGCCGTTTGGTCAATGCCGTTATCGCCGAATACGGCAAACCCGATGCCATACGTATTGAGATGGCCCGGGACTTGGAGATGAACACCAAGCGGTACAAGCAATTTGTCAAACAACAGGATGCCAATGCCAAGGCCAATAAGGAAGCGGCAGCGAAATACGAGGAAATGGTTGAAAAGAACCCGCACCTGGCGTTATCCGCCCATGCCGGGCGTAAGGACAAAATAAAATATCGTCTTTGGAAAGACCAGGATGGTCGGTGTGTTTACAGTGGTAAATCGATTGATTTAAGCACCCTGTTCAGCGCGGAAATAGATGTCGATCATATCCTGCCGTACAGCAAATCCCTGGACGATTCGTACATGAATAAAGTGGTCTGTTACGCTGGAGAGAATCGTTATAAGAGCAACCGAACTCCCATCGACGCCTTTGGCGGCAGTGATAAATGGACACAGATAACCCAGGCGGTCAATCGTTGGCCCAAGGAGTTGCGAAACAAGAAGAACAGGTTCTTTACCACCGAGGAAGAACTCCAGAAACGGGATTTCATCAGCAACCAGTTGAATGACACTCGGTACATAAGTCGTGTCGCCTTGCAGTACGTAACACAGCTTGGCGTCGATGTTTCTGTCAGTAAAGGGATCACCACGTCGTGGCTCAGGTCGCAGTGGGGTTTAAACAACCTGCTTGGTGACAGCAACGAGAAAGAGCGAACCGACCATCGTCATCATGCCATCGACGCCGCCGTAATCGCCTGCGTTGATCGGTCTTTTTATAAAGCGATGGTCGGTATGGCCAAAGACCTTGAGCGACGGAGGACAGAGTTTGACAGCCGGGAGATGCATTTTGATCCGCCGTGGATGAGTTTCAGGGCGGATTTGCAGCGGTCGCTCAACGAAATGGTCGTGGCTCATGCCCCACAGTATAAGCTCACGGGCGCTTTGCATGAAGAGACAGGAGCCGGGTTTGTCGAAGGAATCGGCACTGTGTACCGGGCTGATTTGGATCAAGGCTTCGAGTTGACGCAACTGAAAAAGATTATAGACAAGGAAGTCCGAAAGCTTGTTGAGAGCCATTTGGCAAAGCACGACAATAATCCGAAAAAAGCATTCGCGCCCAACGTCACCCTCTTTCATAAAGATGGCAAAACCCCGATTAAAAGAGTGCGTATCGTTCAGGCGAAAACCACGGAGAAGAAACTGCGTCAGAGTAAGTATGGTGTAAAGAATTCTCAGGGAGAAGTTTTTAAATGGATGCCCTACGGCAATATGCACCACGTTGAAATTATAAAAGATCTTAAAGACGGAACCTATGCAGGGAAGTTCGTAACCATGATGGAGGCGAGTCACAGGGCCAAGGGGATCAATATGCCCAAACAGCCCATCGTGCAAACGAATCACGGCGATGGTTTTGAGTTTGTCATGGCCCTGCATATCAATGATATGGTCAGCTTGCCGGATGGAAACGGAAGAACCTTTTACAGGGTGCAGAAACTGGAACGCGACAGCAATAGGCTGATGTTGCGTCTCCATAGCGCCGCTACCTTGACTAAAAGTACAGAGGAGCGCCTTAGCATTTTTTCACTTATGAAAAAAATGGCCACGCGGCATCGCGTGAATTGTATTGGCAAGCTGGTAGAATGATCAAGCGCATTGTCGATATCAGTGATCGGGCGTACGTCCGGCTCAACGCTCAGCAGCTTCTGATCGAAAAAGCCAAAGAGATTGTTGGCCGAATTCCTGTTGAAGATCTAGGGGTGTTAATTCTGGACAATCCTGCCATTGTTATGACCCAGGCCGCGATTGTTGCTTGCCAGAAGAATAATGTCGTCGTGGTTTTCTGCGATGAAAAGCACCTCCCATATTCGCTGACCTTGCCGATAAGCGACGCCCACAGCCTGCATCATAAGGTGTTGCGGCAGCAAATTGAGATATCTGTCACGACCCAAAAGCGGTTGTGGCAGCAAATCGTTCGTCACAAGATTAGGCGGCAGGCGCAAACCTTGCTTGCTGCAGGGGGAAATAGCCGTGTTTTGGAGAATTTGGCCGGGCGCGTGAAATCCGGCGACAGGGAGAATCACGAATCGCAAGCCGCGCAGTTATATTGGCGGTTGTTGATGGGAGACAATTTCCGGCGGCAAAGAGACGCCGAGGGTGTCAACGCGTTGTTGAATTACGGTTATTCCGTGATCCGGGCAGCGGTGGCACGGGCAATTGTTGGCGGCGGTCTGCACCCGGCTCTGGGTATACATCATCATAATCAGTACAATGGGTTTTGTCTTGCCGACGATCTTATGGAGCCGTTTCGGCCTTGGGTTGATTTGGTTGTTTATCGGTTGCGGGAAGATGGTCGTCCGCTTGAGATCAACAAGCAAAGCAAGCAGCTTTTGCTGGGAATGCTTGGTGGGTCTGTGATCTGGAAAGGAAGCGCGATGCCGTTAATGGTGGCCATGCATTATTTGATTGCCGATTTTAAGTTGGCCTGCCTCGAGAAAGGAATGTCATTGGAATACCCGACATTGCAAGAGGCTGGTCAATCTTGACTTTTGGCGGGTTGAATTCAATGTGGGTGATTGTGCTTTTTGATCTGCCGACCGATACGCGACAGGCTCGGAAGGAGTATGCCGAATTCAGGAAAAGGTTATTGCTGGATGGTTTCAGGATGATGCAGTATTCGGTGTATATGCGGCATAGCGCAAGTGAGGAAAACGCGCAAGTGCATGTGTCGCGGATTAAATCTTGTTTGCCTCCAGACGGCGAAGTCCGGATTGTCAAGATTACTGATAAGCAGTTCGGAAAAATTCAGGTTTTTTATGGTAAAAAACGCAAGCCAGTTGAGCAGCCGCCATTGCAAATGGAGCTTTTTTGAATTTTTAGAACGTAAATTTTGCACGGTAAAACAGTTCGTTGCGAAGAGGGTAGTGTAACCGACCAAGGCCTACCCGCAAATCACAACGCGGCAATCAACTGCCCCATCAACAACTCGAGTGTAACCGACCAAGGCCTACCCGCAAATCACAACTCAGCTTGTAATCCTTGTGTGGATGCAGAAGTGTAACCGACCAAGGCCTACCCGCAAATCACAACAGTCAAACATGGAGCCGGAGGATGTGTTTGAGTGTAACCGACCAAGGCCTACCCGCAAATCACAACCTTTTGGCGCTGCCATTCCTACGGCCTCGAGTGTAACCGACCAAGGCCTACCCGCAAATCACAACTCCCGTATATACGGGCCACCTCTTTTTCACAGTGTAACCGACCAAGGCCTACCCGCAAATCACAACAGAGCGGGACAATGGGCGGGATCTGTTTTAGTGTAACCGACCAAGGCCTACCCGCAAATCACAACTCAGCTTGTAATCCTTGTGTGGATGCAGAAGTGTAACCGACCAAGGCCTACCCGCAAATCACAACCAGCCCATGGCGTGGCCGCCACACCGCAGAAGTGTAACCGACCAAGGCCTACCCGCAAATCACAACCGTTCTCAGAAACGATGAATTCAGTGCTGAAGTGTAACCGACCAAGGCCTACCCGCAAATCACAACGCAGAAGTAGATATCCACCCAGGTGCGGCAGTGTAACCGACCAAGGCCTACCCGCAAATCACAACTGTGGATTCTACATACCCAACAACACGGAAAGTGTAACCGACCAAGGCCTACCCGCAAATCACAACGCCTGAATAGGTACAGATTTAAAGGGGCTAAGTGTAACCGACCAAGGCCTACCCGCAAATCACAACTCACCTCAGCTTCGGCCTCTGCCTCCTGCGAGTGTAACCGACCAAGGCCTACCCGCAAATCACAACATAATCAAAAAATGGGAGATTCCCGGCAGCAGTGTAACCGACCAAGGCCTACCCGCAAATCACAACTGTGGACGTAGGGTAGAGAAGAAGTCAACAGTGTAACCGACCAAGGCCTACCCGCAAATCACAACAATGCGAAGCCGAAGCAAAGCCGTGAAACTAGTGTAACCGACCAAGGCCTACCCGCAAATCACAACGAGCAGGCCAGTGGAATACATTTTACGTGAGTGTAACCGACCAAGGCCTACCCGCAAATCACAACCGATCAGGCCAAGGGCGCGAAAGTCGAAGGAGTGTAACCGACCAAGGCCTACCCGCAAATCACAACCTCGGCGGCAAGACCCACGTCCAGGTCATGGAGTGTAACCGACCAAGGCCTACCCGCAAATCACAACTGGTGCAGCGGTCGGTGACACTCTCCGGCAAGTGTAACCGACCAAGGCCTACCCGCAAATCACAACATCCTATTATATGTCAAAATTAAAGGCTCCAGTGTAACCGACCAAGGCCTACCCGCAAATCACAACTATCGACAGCTTCACCGCTGATATTAGACAAGTGTAACCGACCAAGGCCTACCCGCAAATCACAACGGGGCCGATGAGGGCCGTCAACAACCAAATAGTGTAACCGACCAAGGCCTACCCGCAAATCACAACTTGTTCAACAGAACAAGGCGGCGTGGTTTGAGTGTAACCGACCAAGGCCTACCCGCAAATCACAACGAACTTGATGCGGATGCGCTCGGGCCGGTGAGTGTAACCGACCAAGGCCTACCCGCAAATCACAACTGGCGCAGGACTCGAAGAGTAAAGGGGACAAGTGTAACCGACCAAGGCCTACCCGCAAATCACAACAAGTTGCGGGTGGTCCGCCGCCTTCTGATCAGTGTAACCGACCAAGGCCTACCCGCAAATCACAACTCGGCATTACTGCGGCGTAATGAGGTAACAAGTGTAACCGACCAAGGCCTACCCGCAAATCACAACACCGTCGTCAGTGATAGCGACGGGATGTTCAGTGTAACCGACCAAGGCCTACCCGCAAATCACAACACCGTCGTCAGTGATAGCGACGGGATGTTCAGTGTAACCGACCAAGGCCTACCCGCAAATCACAACCCGTTGACGTATTTGATCCTGAAGGTGCCGAGTGTAACCGACCAAGGCCTACCCGCAAATCATAAATTTTGGCAGGGGTCGCAGATTGGAATCGGCCATGGCAAGGTTATTTGGGTGGGGAATTAGCATGGAAAACAGTTGAGCTCTTTTCAAGAGCAAGGAAATCTGCCATGTCCTACGCAACAACGAGTGGTAGTGTTGTTGATATATTTTTGGGCTCTTATCGCGTCGAAAGATCCCCCAAATATATTCAGCGCCTCAAGCGGCGAGAGCCTGAACTTGGTAAAGGGTAGGTACAAATTGCACATAACCTTTCGATTTTGTCCGTTGGAGGCAGTCAGCGGATGTCGTGCGCCAACACCAAAGGAATCTTCCGCATCATCAAATTCAGCCCCTCGATCAAGGCCATGCCCTTCTGGCGATGGCTGGAAGTTTCCCTCATGTGTAGCGATGCACCGGAATTAGTGTTTGGGAGAGTCGGAAAAAATATGTTCAATACGGGAGCCGCAGGAGCCCATTCGGGTTGACGCGGGCGGGGATATCAGGTACCTGCTTTGACAGCCGGGCGGCATGGCATAAAAAAAGGGTTACAGCCGGTTGCGGTTGTAACCCTTTGGAAGTCCTTGGAGGCGGCGCCCAGATTTGAACTGGGGAATAACGGTTTTGCAGACCGCTGCCTTAGCCACTTGGCTACGCCGCCATTGAGAAACGCGGCAATCTTAAACATAGATTCATTTTTTGACAAGGGAAAATGTCGGCAGGCGGCGTGTGAATCGTGGAAAAGATGTATATTCGGTTTTTCGATTCGGCAGCGTCGCGACCACCATCCTAACTTACGTGAAAAATTATGACCGTTACCATTGAATCACTCGTTCCGGCGCACGCCGCCGACCTGGACCGTCTTGAGGAGCTGCTCGGCTATACCTTCAAGGAGCGCGCATTGCTGCTGCAGTCCTTGGTGCACAGCTCCTGGGCGGCTGAAAACGGCCTGCCGGTGATCGGGAATAACGAGCGGCTGGAGTTTCTGGGCGACGCGGTCCTTGATCTTGCCGTCGGGGCCGCCCTTTTCCAC
>JAOUHH010000025.1 GCA_029865195.1 Desulfobulbaceae bacterium | reverse complement strand
TGACCCATGGCGGTGACCATCTCCTGCATCTTGGCGTTGCCGCCCTCGGCCGCACTTCTGGTCTGGCCGGCCAACTGGTTGGCCTGGGTGGCGTTTTCGGCGTTGAGCTTGGTTTGGGAGGCCATCTCGGTCATGGAACTGGTGATCTCCTCAAGCGATGCTGCCTGCTCGGTTGCACCCTGTGAGAGGGCCTGGCTGGAGTCGGAAACCTGGCTCGCGCCGCTGTTCACCTGCTCGGTGGCGGTGAGGATTTCCGCGATCATCTTGTTGAGGTCATCGCCGGTTTTCTTGAGCGAATTACGAATGGCATCGTTTTCGTCGTGAGGGTGAGCGTCGAAGGTAAGATCGCCGTTGGCGAGCTTGTCGAGGGCCGCCACCATCTCATCCTGGAGGGAGTCGGCAAAGGCGTCCATGGTCTTGGCCATCCGGCCGATCTCGTCCTTGCGGTCCATGCTGAGCCGATTACCCAGATGCCCCTTGGCCATCTCTTCGATCATGTGCATGGCCTTGATGATCGGTTGACTGAGAGCGCGGGAAATGAGCAGCGCCAGACCGACACCGATGGCCAGGGCAAGAAGCCCGACGGTGACCAGAGTGGTGTTGGCCTTGGCGATGTCCTTGCCCATCTTCTTGGCCTGGGACTCCGCAGCCTCGCTGCAGCCCTTCATCGCCTGTTCCGCCTCGGCCACCATCTTCTCCTCGGCCTTAAGCTGCTCGCCGGTTAGGGCCACGAATTTGTCGAAATGCTGTTTGTAGGCGCCAATGCTTTCCGCGAGACCGCCCAACCCAGCCGCCGAGGCTGCGGTACGCGCCTCCTTCACTCCATCCTCCACCTCCTGCACCCACTTGGCATCGCTGGAGATAATGAACTCCTTTTCCGCCTTACGGGCATTAAGGAGCAGAACGCTGACCCGATCGGCGTTGTTTCTGGCGGCAATCTCCATGGTTTTGGCGGATTCGGTCCGCATCTGCTCCATAATCGCGTCTTTCTGTTTGCGCAAATCCACGAAGGCATGGAAGGCGTTCGCATACTCGTCGATCTGCTGAACGATCTCCGTGAGGCGATCCTTGTCGTCCTGTTTGGAGTGGAGGGGCTTCAACTCCTCGGCCCCGGCTCTGGCTGCGGCAATCCGCTCCTCCACCTTGGCGATAAAGCTGTCGTCGTGGCGCATGATGTAGTCTTTTTCCTGCTGCCGGGCATTGAGAAGCTCGGTAACCATTCCCGTGTACCGGTCCATCTTGTCGGCACGGTCGGCAATGCTTGCCATCCCGGAGTAGCCGGCGTAACCGACGATGATCGTCAACAACAAGACCGCCGCGAACGAAACAAGCAGCTTACGACTGATAGACATATCCTTGAACATTAATCCCTTCCTCCATTCACGTTTGCAGCAAGAACCAAAGAGTCACAACATCACCGGCCGACTGCACCCGCCACCTGCTGGAACTCTTCCTCGTAAAGCAGACTATCGACGTTGAGCAGGATCCGGACCTGATCGTCCACCTTGCCCATCCCTTTCAGAAAACGGCTGCTCGCCCCCTTGGTGGTGCGGGGCGGCGGCTCGACGTGATCCTCCGGGATATCGACCACCTCGTTGACCTGATCCACCACCAGCCCCACGGCCGTGGCGTTGATATCGACAACAATGATGCATGTCCGCACGTCGTATTCACGCTCCGGCAAATGGAACCGAAGCCGCACGTCCATCACCGGGATCACCTTGCCGCGCAGGTTGATCACACCCTTGACGAAATCGGGCATGTCCGGCACCTCGGTGATACGCTGAATACCTATTATTTCAGTTACATACTCAATATCTATACCATAATCCTCGCCCGCCAGATGGAAGGTGAGATACTTGTCCTTCATGGTATCTTCGTCGCTGTACAGATCATCTTCCAAATCGAGTTCTTCAGCCATCACCACTCCTCCCGAATTTTCAACGTTTCTTACTGTCTCGCAAAACTACATCAAAAATCAAGCAACTTTTTAACTACTGAAACTAAACCATAAACCAACAATCATTATCAATTAAATTACCGCAACACTTCCGCATAGACGCATAACAATTTCTCATTACATCAAACTACATTCCACCTATCGCCAAGTCATCAAAAGAGGGATTGCAATAGACAAGCTGCCATTTCAATAAAAATGCAGTCAAAATAGGTTAGGCATCAAGACGGAGGACCCCGCCGCCCGCGCCGTCACTCAACCCGCGAAGCTTGAAACGGGCGACCAGTTCGTTGAGATGTCCTGCCTGCGCGGCCAACTCCTCGGAGGTCGCCGCGCACTCCTCGGCGCTGGCCGTGTTCTGCTGAGTCACCTGATCGATCTGCCCCAGGGCCTGATTGGCCTGGCCGATCCCCTGCGCCTGCTCGTTGGACGAAGCGGCAATCTCGCCGACCAGATCGGTTACCTTGGCCACCGCGCTAACGATCTCCGCCAGCGCCTCGCTGGTAGCCTCCGCGATCTCGGTGCCGTTCTTGGTTTTGGCAACCGACCCCTCGATGAGTTCGGCGGTCTCCTTGGCCGCCTTGGCGCTACGGGCGGCAAGGTTTCTTACCTCCTCGGCGACCACCGCAAAGCCCTTGCCGTGACGCCCGGCTCGGGCTGCTTCTACGGCCGCGTTCAAGGCGAGCAGGTTGGTCTGGAAGGCGATCTCGTCGATAACCTTGATGATCTTCGAGATGTTCTGGCCCGCCTCGTTGATCTCGCCCATGGCGGTGACCATCTCCCGCATCTTGGCATTGCCGCCCTCGGCAGCACTGCGGGCCTGGCCCGCCAACTGGTTGGCTTGGGTGGCGTTTTCGGCGTTAAGCTTGGTTTGCGAACCAACCTCGGCCATCGAACTGGTGATCTCCTCAAGCGAAGCGGCCTGCTCGGTTGCCCCCTGCGAGAGGGACTGGCTTGCCGCCGAAACCTGCCCGGAGCCGGTGGCGATCTGATCCACCGCCTGCCGCACCTGGCCGAGCATCTCATTGAGCCCCTTGCTCATGGCCTGCAGGGCGCGCCCGAACTGATCCTCGTTTGAGGCGAGCTTCACTGCATTGGTCAAATCCCCGCCGGCAACAGCGGTAACCAGATCAGCCCTCTCGCGCAAACTGCTCACCATCTTGCGCATGGCATCAAAAACCCCGGTGGCCTGTCGCTCATGATCTAGGGCAATGGCAAGATCGCCGGCGGCGATTCGCTGCGCGATGCCGGCCACCTCCTCCGGCTCGGCGCCCAGTTGCCGCAGCAAGGAACGGGTAATGGCAAAGGCAAGCCCCAACCCGATCACTACCGCCAACATCGAGATCGAAATCGCCACCGCGATGGTCCGCTTGCGGATGCCATCGAAAACCTCATCGGCTTCGCGGCTTTCATCTCTCAGGGAGGCAATAATCTTCTTTAGGGGCTCTTCCGCCTGCCCTTTCAAGGCATCCAACTTGTCATCCACTTCCCGCAAATGATTTTCAGCTGTGGCAAGTTCGCTGCTTCCGATCTGCAATGTTTTGCTTTTTTGCAGGATGGGCAGCGACTCAGCGGCAAAAAGCCGGAGATACTGCTGATAGTTTTTGGCAAACTCCTCGGCCAAGGCCCTTTCCGCCTCGGTGTCCACAAGCCCCCTAACAGTTGCGATATCAGTTTCCGCCTCCTTTTCAAGGTCGGCAAAATTCTTCAAGGTTTCATCCAGGTTACGGTTAATCACCGCATCCGCCATAACGCCGTAGGACGCCGCCACCCTCGTGCCGACGCCTTCCACGGCAAGGGCATCCTCGTTACGACCCGCCCCTTCGTCCTGCAAGACGCCAAGCCTGTTGATGCCCATCACCTGATACAGACAAACACAGGCAAATACGACCAGCACCGCGCCAAAAGAGAGATACAGCCTGGCCCCGATTCCCAATTTCTTGTTCACCATTTCCTCCTTTTATTACCATTCCATTCCAGCCCGGCAAACCACAGTTACCAATAACCGCGACCGGTGTACCCCCAACGCATTCGCCAATTCCCCGATCCGCCCCAACAATTATCCAGCCTCCCGAACGGCTGAACACCTCACGGAAAGCTGGGGACTACGAACCCATACTTCTTGATCCGGTAACCGATCTGCCGCTGCGTGATCCCCAACTCCCTGGCGGCCCTGGCCTGCACCCACCCGTTGCGGCGCAGCGCCTCTTCGACCCGCTCCCGTTCCAGTTCCTTCAGCGACCGACACCCCGCTGGTCCGCTGACTGTCGCCACCCCGTCCGTTGGCGCGCCATGGTCAACCCGTGCCGGGGCAACCTCGGGCTCGGCCACCATGTACGACGGCAGATCCGCCATCAACACCCGCTCGTTGTCTGCCATGATCACCAGCCGCTCGATGAGGTTCTGCAATTCCCGAACATTGCCGGGCCAGCGATACCCCTCGAAAAACTCCACCACCTCACGGCTGAAGCGCACCTGCCGCCCGTTTCGCTTGTTGCATTCCCGCAGGAAAAAATCGAGCAGCAGGGGGATGTCCTCGCGCCGCTCGGCAAGCGATGGCAGCAGAATGGGCACCACGTTCAAGCGATAAAAGAGATCGGCTCGAAAACTCCCCTCGGCCACCGCCGTCGCCAGGCTGCGGTTGGTGGCGGCCACCACCCGCACGTCAACCTTGATGGTCTGCACCCCGCCCAGCCGCTCGAACTGCTGCTCCTGCAACACCCGCAGCAGCTTGGCCTGCAGGTTGAGTGGCAACTCCCCGATCTCGTCGAGAAAGATGGTGCCGCCGTGGGCCAGCTCAAAACGCCCCTTCTTGGCGGCGGTCGCGCCGGTGAAGGCCCCTTTCTCATGCCCAAGCAGCTCGCTTTCAAGCAGGGTTTCGGGCAATGCGGCGCAGTTGACCTTGATAAACCGCCTTTCATCGCGCCCGCTCACCTGATGGATGGCGCGCGCCACCAGCTCCTTGCCGGTGCCGGACTCGCCGAGAATCAAGGCGGTGGCACGACTGGGCGCCACCTTGTCGATGGCCCGGAACACCTCCTGCATCGGCTTGCTCTGGCCGATGATGTTCCGGTAGCTGAAACGATTAACCAGTTCGGCGCGCAGGGAGAGATTCTCCTCCCGGAGCACGGCCTGTTTTCGATCGATGGCCTGATGCAGTTGCAAAAACTGGGCGATGAGGGTGGCCAGCACCGAAAGGAAACGGACATCCTCATCAAAGGAGATCTCCGGCCCGAAGAGCCGATCCACCGACAACACCCCCACCGACTGCTTGCTCAACAACACCGGCACGCCGATAAAGGAGATCCGCTCCTTGTCGATGGCCTTGCGCGCCCCGGTCCGGTTCAGAAACAGGGGTTCGCTGTGCACATCCGGCACCACAAACGGCGAGCCGCTGCGAAAAACCTTCCCCACCACCCCTTCATCAACGCTGTACACCCCCCGCTCCACCTCGGCGGGCGTCAAGCCGCAGGAGGCCCTGATCACCAGCCTGGTTCCGCTTCCGTCGAGAAGCGCCAGGGTGCCGCGCTCCATGCGCAGGGTATCGCGCAGTACCCGCAGAATCCCGGCCAGATTACTGTCCAGGTCAACAGCCGAGCCGATGAGCTGGGCGATTTCATACAGCGCCTGCAACTCAAGCGCCTCGACGGTTCGCAAGCCTCCTGCCGCACCCTTGAGCAAAACATTCTCCATCATGCCTTCCCTCTCCGCCGTCCTGCCCGTGGCAACGGGCGCATATTGATTAAGACAAACCATCATTCCTGGTTTGCAATTATTGTACCTCGCCCCACAGACACCCCACCGCAACACACAAACCGCGTAATTCCAAACACATACAAACAAAAACGACACAACAGGCGACGACCACCAAACAAACAAAAGAGTAAAATCAATCATGGGGGAAATACAAATTTGTAAAACAAACCGATATTACCATCGCCATCGCTTACAAAAATCGATGCCGGCAACCCACCCTGACAAAACAGTGCCCACGGGTCCACTTTTGTAAACATTGCCACAAAAAAGCGCTGCCGCCACCTCTGCCCAATCCACTCACGGCGGCCGCCAATTCGCACCCAACTGCCGGAAATTATTGAATAATCATTTTTGTCTGCCGCAGTGGCACCCCCATTGCTCTAGGGAACTGACAACGGAGGCAAACGCAATCAGACAAGCGCCCGGCTTTACAACGGCGCGAAATGATCTTCATCACCACATTCCAAGGAGGAAACAGATGAGAAAGGTAGCAATTTACGGCAAGGGCGGGATCGGCAAATCCACCACCACTCAGAACACGGTGGCGGGGCTGGTCGAATTGGGCCGCAAGGTCATGGTGGTCGGCTGCGATCCCAAGGCGGACTCCACCCGCCTGCTTTTGGGCGGTCTGGCCCAGAAATCGGTGCTCGACACCCTGCGCGAGGAGGGCGAGGACGTGGAGCTTGACGACATCCGCAAGGAAGGCTACGGCGGCACCCTCTGCGTCGAATCCGGCGGCCCCGAGCCCGGCGTCGGCTGCGCCGGGCGCGGCATCATCACCTCCATCAACATGCTCGAGTCCCTGGGCGCGTACGAAGAGAAGGTCGGCCTCGACTACGCCTTCTACGATGTTCTGGGCGACGTGGTCTGCGGCGGCTTCGCGATGCCGATCCGCGACGGCAAGGCCGAGGAGATCTACATCGTCTGCTCCGGCGAGATGATGGCCATGTACGCCGCCAACAACATCAGCAAGGGTATCGTCAAGTTCGCCCAGTCCGGCAACGTCCGCCTGGGCGGGCTGATCTGCAACTCCCGAAACGTGGACAACGAAAAGGAGATGATCGAGGAATTCGCCAAGAAGCTCGGCACCCAGATGATCTACTTCGTCCCCCGCCACAACGACGTACAGCGGGCGGAGATCAACCGCAAGACGGTCATCGAATGGAACAAAGACGTCCCGCAGGCCGACGAGTACCGTGGCCTGGCCAAGGCCATCGACGCCAACAAGAAGTTCGTGGTCCCCACCCCGCTGGAGATCGAGGAACTGGAGAAGCTGCTCATGGACTACGGCCTGATGAACTAACCGCGGCCAGGCTCGCAGAATTCGCCCCGCAGGGGCTCCTACAGAAAAAATTTCAAAAAATGGAGAATAGACAATGTTGACCATGATCAGAGCAATCGTCAGGCCGGAGAAAGCGGACAGCGTCCTCGCCGCCCTCATGGACGCGGGCTTTCCCGCCGTCACCAAATACTCCGTCGCCGGCCGCGGCAAGCAGCGCGGCATCAAGATCGGCGAGGTCACCTACGACGAGATTCCCAAAACCATGCTGATGAGCGTGGTGAAGAGCACGGACAAGGATTTCGTCATCGAAACGATCATCAACACCGCCCGCACCAAGGGTAAGGGCGCATTCGGCGACGGCAAGATCTTCGTCACCGAGGTGGAGGAGTCCTACACCATCAGCTCCGGCATCAAGGAGAACGGCGAGGAAGCCAAGGAGGCATAACCATGAAGGAAGTCATCGCCGTGGTGCGAATCAATATGATGAACCAGACCAAGCAGGCCCTCACCGACGCCGGTGTCGACGCCTTCTTCGCTCACGAGGCGCAGGGGCGCGGCAAGGGGTTCGCCAACCCGGCCGTTCTTAAGGGCGCGGCCCAAGGCTACGAAGAGGCGGCCGCCCTCCTGGGCGAAAAGGGCAAACTGTACCCCAAGCGGATGCTGACCGCGGTGGTCAAGGACGACCTGGTCGACGACGTGGTTCAGGCCATTATCAACATCAACAAGACCGGCAAGCCCGGCGACGGCAAGATCTTTGTCCTGCCGCTGAGCGACGCCGTCCGGGTCCGAACCGGCGAAAAGGGCGCCAAGGCAATCGCCTAATCCATCAAGGAGAAGAGAACAATGGCAACGACAACCAAGAAAAAACTGGTGCAGTGGGATCCCACCGACATCAAGGCGGAGCTGCTCAAGAAGTATCCGCCCAAGGTGGCCCGCAAACGCGCCAAGCAGATAATGATCAACGAGGCCCTGGAGAACGAGACGCCGGAGATCATGGCCAACGTCCGGACCATCCCCGGCATCATCACCATGCGCGGCTGCACCTATGCCGGCTGCAAGGGCGTCATCATGGGCCCGACCCGCGATATCGTCAACATCACCCACGGCCCCATCGGCTGCGCCTTTTACTCCTGGCTCACCCGCCGCAACCAGACCGACGCGGGTCCGGACGGCGAGAACTACATGCCCTACTGTTTCTCCACCGACATGCAGGACCAGGACATCATCTTCGGCGGCGAGAAGAAGCTGCGGGCGGCGATCCGGGAGGCGTACGACCTCTTCCACCCGAAGTCCATCGCCGTTTTCGCCACCTGTCCGGTGGGCCTGATCGGCGACGACATCCACACCGTCACCGCCCAGATGAAGGAAGAACTGGGCGACTGCAACGTCTACGCCTTCTCCTGCGAGGGCTACAAGGGGGTTTCCCAGTCGGCCGGGCATCACATCGCCAATAACCAGGTCTTTAAACATCTGGTGGGCTTGAACGACGAGGTGAAGGAAGGCAAGTTCAAGATCAACCTGCTGGGCGAGTACAACATCGGCGGCGACGGCTTCGAGATCGACCGGATCTTCAAGAAGTGCGGGATCACCAACATCTCGACCTTCTCCGGCAACTCGACTTACGACCAGTTCTGCTCGGCCCACACCGCGGATCTCAACGCGGTGATGTGCCACCGCTCCATCAACTACGTGGCGGACATGCTGGAGGAGAAGTTCGGCATCCCCTGGATCAAGGTGAACTTCATCGGCGCCGAGGCGACCGCCAAAAGCCTGCGCAAGATCGCCGAGTACTTCGGCGACAAGAAGCTGATCGCCCAGGTGGAAAAGGTCATCGCCGAGGAGATGCCGGAGGTGGAGAAGATCGCCGCCGACGTCAAGAGCCGCACCGCCGGCAAGACGGCGATGATGTTCGTGGGCGGCTCCCGCGCCCATCACTACAACGAGCTGTTCAAGGAGATGGGGATGAAGACCATCTCCGCCGGTTACGAGTTCGGCCACCGCGACGACTACGAAGGCCGTCAGGTGATCCCCCAGATCACCCTCGACGCCGACAGCCGCAACATCGAAGAACTGGAGGTGGAGGCCGATCCCACCCGCTTCAAGCCTCGTAAAACCGCAAAAGAAATGGAAAAGCTCGAAAAGGCGGGCTTCCAGTTCAAACATTACGACGGCCTCAACCCGGATCTGGAGCAGGGCACCATTGTCGTCGACGACCTCAACCAGTACGAGGCCGAAAAACTGGTGGAGCTGATGAAGCCGGATATCTTCTGCGCCGGCATCAAGGAGAAGTTCTCCATCCAGAAACTGGGCGTGCCTATGAAGCAGCTGCACAGCTACGACTCCGGCGGCCCCTATGCGGGATTTGCAGGCGCGATCAACTTCTACAAGGAGATCGACCGCCTGGTGGGCAGCAAGGTCTGGAGCTACATGAAGGCCCCATGGCAGACGGATCCGCAGTTGTCCGGCACCTACGTCTGGGAGTAGGAGAAAAACTTCGCGCAGCACCGAATCTACGGCGTTATCGGCCTGCTCGCATAGCGGTGCTATAGCGAGCAAGCCTCTGCCTTGCATCTCCGGCACTGCACGAAGTTTTCAGCAGGTTGTTTTTGATTAAGACTAACCCCTTCAGTCTTTGCAGTTAAAAGCTCTTCCCCCATTGGCTCGCCGCCGAGCACCGGAGAAGCTGCCGAAAAGGAGCAAAAGCTGTCTGAGGCCACCGCAGGTGGGCGAGTTCTTTTGATCCCGGCAGCTACGAGGAGCACAGGGGATCCGCCGCCAGGCGGACAAGAGACACAGGGGTGCCCTTTCTTTTGGTTCTTTACTTTGGGCAAGCAAAGAAAAGAACAAGAAAACTGATTCAACAATCATCAACACGACAAACCTAACAATTAGGTTGCGAGGTAACAAAATGCTACTACGACACACACCAAAGGAAATAAGCGAGCGCAGCGCTTTGACCATCAATCCGGCCAAAACCTGCCAGCCCATCGGCGCCATGTACGCAGCCCTGGGCATCCACGGCTGTCTGCCGCACAGCCACGGCTCCCAAGGCTGCTGCGCTTACCACCGCTCAACCTTGACCCGGCACTACAAAGAGCCGGTTTCCGCCGGCACCAGCTCCTTCACCGAGGGCGCCTCGGTCTTCGGTGGCCAGGCCAACATGATGCAGGCGATCAACAACATCTTCACCGTCTACGATCCCGAGATCATCGCCGCCCACACCACCTGTCTCTCCGAAACCATCGGCGACGACCTGAAACAGGTGCGCAAGAAAGCCATCGAGGAAGGCAAGCTGCCCAAGGGCAAGTACATGATCTCGGCCGCAACCCCGAGTTACGTGGGCTCGCACGTAACCGGCTTTTCCTCCATGGTCAAGGCGATGACCGACCTGGCCGAAAACACCGGCAAGAAAAACGGCAAGATCAACATCATCCCCGGCTGGGTCGAACCCGCCGACATGGAGGAGATCAAGCGCCTCACCACCCTGGTGGGGGTGAAGTCGATCCTTTTTCCGGACACCTCCGGGGTCTTGAACGGCCCGCTCTCCGGTGAATACAAGATGTTTCCGGACGGCGGCACCACCATTGCCGAGCTCAAATCCACCGGCGACTCCATCGGTACCATCGCCCTGGGCGAATGGTGTTCGGCGGAGGCGGCCCGCGAACTCGACAAGCTGCACAAGGTGCCCTGCAAGGTGCTGGACATGCCCTTCGGACTCAAGGCCACCGACCGCTTCATCGACGCCCTGCGCACCGTGGCCGGGGTCACCGTCCCGGACGAGATCGCCCTTGAACGCGGCCAGTTGGTGGACCTGATCTCCGACATGCACCAGTACTTCTACCAGAAGAAGGTGGCCCTGGTGGGCGACCCGGATCAGCTCATCGCCATGACCGAGTTTCTGGTCTCCATCGACATGTGCCCGGTGCACGTGGTCACCGGCACCCCGGGCAAGAAGTTCGAGCGCCGGATCAAGGAGATCACCAAGGACATGCCATACGAGGTCAACGTCAAGGCCAAGGGCGATATGTTCCTGCTCCACCAGTGGATCAAGAACGAACCGGTGGACCTGCTGATCGGCAACACTTACTGCAAGTACATCGCCCGTGACGAGGACATCCCCTTTGTCCGCTGGGGCTTCCCGATCCTCGACCGGCAGGGGCACCAGTATTTCCCCACCGTCGGTTACAAGGGCGGCTTACGGTTGCTGGAAAAGATCCTCGGCGTGCTGCTGGACCGCAAGGACCGCGATTCCCCGGAACAGAGCTTCGAGCTTGTGCTGTAAATGCAACCCGGTGCGACGGCGGGAATGGACCTGTCGCCGCACCGGTTCAAAGGAGATTTGACCATGGCCACACCACAACGACAAATCCTTGTCTGCCAGAGCTTTCGCGCCGCCGGCGACAAGAAGGGCATCTGCCACAAACAGACCGACGGCTTCCTGCAATACCTGGAGGAAGAGATCCTCGACCGCGGCCTCGACTGCCTGGTCACCGCCACCACCTGTCTCAAGCAATGCGAGACCGGGCCGATCATGGTGGTCCAGCCCGAGAACTGGTGGTTCAAGGAGGTGAACAGCGAAACGGCCATCGACACCATCCTCGACGGCCTGGAAGACGGCGAACCGGCCGCCGACTACCTGATCGCCTGAGGCGCAAGGCCATGCCCACCATCCGCCCCGCCACCCTGGCCGACCTCGACCGCCTGACCGCGCTGCTTGAGCTGCTCTTCGCCATCGAGAAGGATTTTGTTTTCGATCCCGTCCGCCAGCGACGCGGTCTCGCCATGCTCATCGCCAACGAATGGGCGACGGTGCTGGTCGGCGTGGCGGCCGGGCGGGTGGTCGGCATGTGCACCGGCCAGCTCACCATCTCCACCGCCGAAGGCGGGCCGTCGCTCCTCATCGAAGACGTAGTCGTCGAACCTGCGCACCGGGGCACCGGCCTCGGCACCAGCCTGCTTAACGCCGTGGCGGCATGGGCTACGGAGCACGGGGCAGAACGTCTGCAACTGCTGGCCGACCGCGACAACGATGCGGGCCTGCACTTTTATCAAAAACGCGGTTGGCAACGCACGGCGATGATCTGCCTGCGCAAACGCGTCACAACCTGAACCCATCCCAACGGAGGCCCCTATGAATCCCGTGGCAATCACCGACTGGCACAAATACCTGCAGGATGGCGACAACTTTTTACAGACAGCGCTCGCCGGCGCAAAGCGGCGGGCTGCTATCTTCACCCCGGAAATCCTCTACAATCTGGTGGCCATGGCCATCGAAAAGCAGATCATGGGCTTTATCATGTCCCGGGGCGATCTGGCCGAAAACCACACCATGACCGACCTCCTCCGCGCCCTGGCCAAACATGCCGAGGTTCCGGCCGACCTCGCCCGCGATCTCCTCTACCTCGACTCCTTTCAGGAGATCTGCGACCTTAACGCCTACAAACGCCGGCCGCCGACCCCGGCGGAAACCAGCCGCATCCTCGCCATCGGCTCGGAATTACAAACCTTTATCAACCTCTCCTTGCAACGCTGCCGCCCTGCGGCCTAGTGCCTGGCGTAGACAAGACCATGGCAGAGATGAATCCCGAGGCCGGTGGAGCCGATCGCCGCCGCCCGCAAACAGAGCAAACCACAGCAGCCGACGGCAATGTCGAATCCGTGCACAGACAAACAAGTTGTCAGGCAGAGCATAAGAGTGTAATGAAATAGTTGGAAAGTATTTTTTGAGTGGCCCGCGCAACACCACTGCAAGTCAAATCACACTTACCAACCGGAGAGTACAGATGACTCAATCATGGTCCATGCTGATCGCCTTCTGCCTCATTGCCGCCACCGCTCAGTTGGCAAACGCCAGACCCGCACACCGCTTTGACGCGACCACCAACAGTTGCCGGGATTTCAGCAAAGGACAAGCGGAGTGGGACAGCAGCCCCTGGGGTATTGGCGGGCAACTTTTCAAAACGGTCTGCAAGAGTTGTCATACCCGCGACAACAATACGGGGGCGAAGTTTCTCTGGGAAGAATCAAAAACCTCAAAGGCATGGAACCGGGTATTTTTTGAAAAATACCCGGCGTGCGCCAAAAACGGATCATGGCAAAGCATTACCCCGGAGCAGCTCCTTTCCTTGAACGACTACCTCTATCGATTCTCCGCCAACAGCCAGGACGCACACGACAGCGCCTGATATTGACCAGCGCGCCCCAGGCTGGGGCCGAGACGTCACTGACCATCGTCACCGGTTAACATAAACGACAGATGGCCGCATGCCGGATACCGGCAAGGTGAAAAACCTTGCCGGTATCCGGTTTTTTTTCATATTGCTTTTTTTAGATATTTGCCTTAATTCTCCTTGCCGGGCAAGCGATCCAGCCCCACCAGAACCTGACAATCAATCACCACCGAAGGCGCCGCCGAGAATATTTACCATGGACACCACCCAACCAGCCCCCCACGAACCCCTTTTCGCCCCCGCCATGCGCACCCTTCTGCGCCAGCCGTACCGCACCGGCGACCTCCGCGACGACATCCTGGCCGGCATCACCGTAGGCATCGTCGCCATCCCGCTGGCCATGGCCCTGGCCATCGCCAGCGGCGTGCCGCCCCAGCACGGCCTCTACACCTCCATCATCGCCGGCGCGCTCATCGCCATCTTCGGCGGCTCGCGGGTGAACATCTCCGGCCCCACCGCCGCCTTCATCGTCATCCTCCTGCCCATCACCAAGATGCACGGCATCGGCGGCCTGCTCATCGCCACCGTCATGGCCGGCTGCATCCTCGTCGGCATGGGCATCGCCAGGATGGGCAAATTGATCCAGTACATCCCCTACCCGGTGACCACCGGCTTCACCAGCGGCATCGCGGTGGTGATCGCGGTCTTGCAGATCAAGGATTTCCTCGGCCTGCCGGTGGGCCCGCTGCCCATCCATTTTCCGGAAAAGATCCTGGTTCTCGCCCGCGCCCTGCCCTCAGCCCACTGGCCCGACCTGCTGGTGGGCGGCGTCACCCTCGCTTGCCTGATTCTCTGGCCCCGGCTCAAGGTGAAATTCCCCGGCCACCTCGTCGCCTTGTTCCTCGGCGCCGTAGTGGCAATCGTCGGCGCGCAGACCATGGACAACTTCACCGTCGCCACCATCGGCTCCCGCTTCAGCTACTCGATCAACGGCGTCACCGGCATGGGCATTCCCTCCCTGCCGCCGCAGTTCGCCATGCCCTGGAACCTTCCCGACGGCTCCGGCAACCCCATCGGCATCAGCTTCAACCTGATTCGCGAACTGTTCCCGGCGGCCGCCACCATCGCCATTCTCGGCGCCATCGAATCACTGCTCTGCGCGGTGGTGGCCGACGGCCTCACCGGCGACAACCACGACCCCAACGGCGAACTGATCGGCCAGGGCATCGGCAACATCGTCACCCCCTTCTTCGGCGGCATCACCGCCACCGCCGCCATTGCCCGCACCGCCACCAACATCCGCGCCAACGGCAAAAGCCCCATCGCCGCCATCGTCCACGCCGCGACCGTGCTGGCCGGGGTGGTCCTGCTCGCCCCCTATCTTTCCTACATGCCCATGGCCGCCCTGGCCGCCCTGCTGATGGTGGTCGCCTGGAACATGAGCGAGGCCAAGCATTTCATCCACATCCTCCGCGCCGCCCCGCGCAACGACGTCGCCGTACTGCTGGTCTGCTTCGGACTCACCGTGGTCTTCGACATGGTGCTGGCGGTGGCGGCCGGGGTGGTCCTCGCCTCCTTCCTCTTCATCCACCGGATGACCGAGCTTGGCGGCGCCATCGAACTGGACAGCAGCCACCCACGCCACCAGCCGCTTCCCGCCCATATCACCACCTATGAGATCAAGGGCCCCCTCTTCTTCGGGGCCGCCGGCAAGGCGCTGGGCCTGGTCAAACGCTACCGGCCGGACGTGGAGGGAATCATCATCAACATGATCAACGTCCCGACCATCGACATCACCGGCATCGTCGCCCTGCAGTCGCAAATCAACAAACTGAACCAGGCCGGGGTGGCAGTGGTCCTCTGCTGCCTGAACGACAAGATCCAGCGCAAGGTGCTGCGGGCCGGCATCCGCGAAAAATCCGGCCTGCTGGGTTTTGCCTCGGATTGCGAGCACGCCGCGCAGAAGATGCTGCGCCTGCGGCCCGGCAAACCAATCACCGAAGAAGAAACGGAGAAACGATGACCTCACGAACCGACAATGCCCCGACCGGGCGACTGCACGATCGCGATCTCAAACGGTTCCGGCTGACGGTGCAGGCGGCCTTCACCCTGTTCTGCGTCTTTTGCGGCTACCGCTTCTACCAGTTCTACCTGTGGGCCAGCGGCAAATCGGAACTCTTTGTGCCCCGCCCCCCGGCCATCGAGGCCTTCCTCCCCATCAGCGGCCTGGTCGGCCTCAAGCAGTTGCTGCTCTCCGGCGTCTACGACGACATCCATCCGGCCGGGCTCACCATCTTCATCGCCGCCCTGCTCACCTCCCTTCTCTTCCGCAAGGGATTCTGCGGCTGGATCTGCCCGGTGGGCTTCACCTCCAACCTGGCTGAAAAACTTGGCCTCAAGCTGAAGATCCTGCGCCGGGCCCCAGCCTGGCTCGACATCCCCCTCCTCTCGCTCAAGTATCTGCTGCTGGGATTGTTCGCCTTTTTGATTCTGGTCCAAATGGATCTCGAGGCCATCAGAGCCTTCAACCACACCCCCTACAACGTGGTGGTGGACGCCAAGATGCTGCTCCTGTTCATGCAGCCAAGCCCCCTTACCCTCTGGGTGATGGGGTTTTTGGTCGTCGTCTCCTTTGTCAGCCGCAACTTCTGGTGCCGCTATCTCTGCCCCTACGGCGCGCTGCTGGGGATTCTCGCCCTGGCAAGCCCGATGCGGGTGCAACGGGACCAGGAGCGCTGCATCGATTGCCACAAATGCGAAAAGGCCTGCCCCGGCTCCATCCGGGTGGCCTCAAAAACATCCATCAACGTTCCGGAATGCGTGGGCTGCCTGGAGTGCGTGGCCGCCTGCCCCGTTGCCGACTGCCTGTCGGT
>JAOUHH010000239.1 GCA_029865195.1 Desulfobulbaceae bacterium | reverse complement strand
CCGCCCAGGCGAGCGCAACGGCCTGAACGCCATGGCAACGGAAACGCCTTACACCTGCGGGATCCTGACCGTCAGCGACAAGGGATCCCGCGGCGAGCGCCAGGACACCAGCGGCCCGTGCCTGCGGGAGATCCTCACCCGGCAGGGGTTCACGGTGACGGCGTACCATATCGTTGCCGATCAGGTGGAAGCGATTCAGGAGATCATGCGCCGCTGGGTGGACGAGGAGGGGATCGATCTGGTGGTCTCCACCGGCGGCACCGGCGTCAGCCCCTCCGATGTAACCCCGGAAGCGACCCGCCCACTGCTGGACCGGGAGATACCAGGGATCGGTGAGGCAATGCGCCAGACCAGTCTCCTGAAAACACCCAACGCCATGTTGTCACGGGGAATTGCCGGCATCCGCAAGGCAAGTCTGATCATCAACCTGCCCGGCAGTGAAAAGGCGGCGCGGGAAAACATCGCAGCGGTGCTGCCGACGCTTGCCCACGCCATCTACAAGATCAATGGGGGAATGAAGGATTGCAGCCCTACTTCTTGAGGGAAGTGCGGCTGACGATCTCGACCGACTGTTCTCTCTTCTTTTTCTTCTGCGCGATCTCGCCGATCACGACCGGCTTCTCGCCGAGAGCGGTGAGTTGTTGCATGGCGTCATCCGCATCCTTGGCGTCAACCACCACCACCATGCCGATACCGCAGTTGAAGGTCCGGCACATCTCTTCCGCCGACACCTTGCCCTTCTCGCGCAGGAAGTCAAAAATCGGCAGGACATTCCAACTCCGGTCTTCGATGACCGCCTTGCAACCCTGGGGCAGGATGCGCGGGATATTGTCATAAAAGCCGCCGCCGGTGATATGCACCATGCCGTTGACCTTGAAGTTCCGGATCAGGTTGAGCAGCGATTCGGTATAGATACGGGTCGGGCGCAGCAGCTCCTCGCCCAGGGTGCAGCCAAATTCGTCGATGTAATCCGTCACCGACAGACCCAACTCCTCGAAACATATCTTGCGCACCAGGGAGTAGCCGTTGCTATGGATACCGCTGGAGGCAAGACCGATGATCTTGTTGCCGACCCGGATATCGGAGCCGTCGATGATGCTGTCACGCTCGGCGATGCCGACCACGAAGCCCGCGATATCATAATCGCCGGGGGCGTAATGACCGGGCATCTCGGCGGTTTCACCACCGATCAGCGAACAGTTGGAGATCTCGCATCCCTTGGCGATACCCTTCACCACGTCGGTGGCCATCTCCACATCGAGATCGGCCATGGAGAAGTAATCGAGGAAGAACAACGGCCGGGCGCCGGAGACGACGACATCGTTGACGCACATCGCCACCAGATCGATGCCGATGGTGTCATGCTTCTTGCACATGGAGGCGATCTTCACCTTGGTGCCGACGCCGTCGGTGGAGGAGACCAGCACCGGGTCCTTGTAACGGTCGTCGCCGAGGGCGAACAGGCCGCCGAAGCCGCCGATATCAGTCAATACGCCCCGCCGGAAGGTCTTGGCGACAATCGGCTTGATCCGATCAATAAAATCATTGCCTTTATCAATATCCACGCCGGATTCGGCATACCTGGAACTCTTGCTCTTGCTCATGATTTCGCCACTGGAAGGATTTCAATTCTAAAAATATAAATGAGGTGATCGCAAAAGCGATCCGCCCCATGGCTCACAAAGATGAAAATCGCCGACACCCGTCGCACGGCCCCGCACGTGTAAGAGCGGTATGGACTCCTGAAATGCCATGATCCGGCAAGCCCTTGTCACAACGAGGTTTGACAGAGGCAAAAGACGTTCATCTCTAATGTTCCTGACTCAAAAAGTCAATCTCTTTTTGAGAAACCGGGCTGCCCGCAAACATGCCTCGACGCGCATTACCCTGCATGGCATTGAAAAGAATATAGCTGATCCGCCAACCGAAAACCAGCGAAGAAAAATCTCCCCTGTATCCCCCCGAGATTCCTCCCGGCCATCCGCCAGGACCAACCCCTTGCCGACACGGACCTGGCGAGACGCCGCGCTCGGCAGCCGCCACACGTCGCCGCAGGCTCCGGAAAGCACCCGGCCGACCGCCATAGCCATTGACCTGCCCGTGCATTTCAGGTAATGTCAGCAGATTGTTTGCGCAACAAGGTGACCAATTAAGGAAATCATCCCCCGTGCATCACCCCCTAATTAAAAATCGGCGGCCGCATTGACGGAGGCCGATATCAAGGGATCACGGCCCACCTTTTCCGTGCCGATCACCAAACGCGTTTCGCCGGTCCCCGGACGGCCCCGCCCCGTTGACTACGCCCGATTGACGTTCGCCGGAATCCCCACGCGGCCTCGCACGACGGTAACGTCTCTTGTGTATTAACAGTTTTTTTGGAGGATTTACCCATGCTGGATTATGACGCCTGTATGAGATACGCCAAAGAGGAGCATTTCTGCCCTCACTGCAAAACGCGTCTTTCCTGCTGCGAAACACCCCCTTTCCATGTCGGCGACGGCCTTGGCTGGGGTTGCGACGTGCTCTTTGTCTGCTTGAACGACGAGTGTCCCCTGTTCGCCAACAGCTGGAAACGATTCGAAGAACAGTATGGCCACTCCTCAGCCTGCCGCTACATGCTGGTTCCGGGCGAGACCGTGGGCTCGGCGATGATGGTGCAAGGCAAGGCCGCGTTCACCGGCTCGATCATCGATCCCGAGGCAATCAAGGCGCAGAACAAGCGTTATGCCGACGAACAGGTTGCCGTGGCCCAATTCGACACCTGTGTCGCCGACAAGAACCTTGCCCCCGTGCTCAGTGTCATCCTGGATGAAAAGGCCGACCCCAAGAGCCGGAAACTGGCCTGCGAACTGCTGCCCAAGATCAACGATCTTTCCTGCATCGACGCCCTTCGCAACCACAAGTTCGGCAACGAAGAGGTTCTCTACTGCGTCAATATCGCCATCTCCCTCCTGCTCAAGGCCAACTTCAAAAAGGAATGCCCCCACTGCATGGAGGTCGTCAAGGCGCAGGCCAAGGTCTGCATGCACTGCAACAAGGAATTAGCATAATCCGGGATGATTTACGCTTGCCAAACCAAGGGCAATCTATTATAAGGACGTCTCAGTTGCCGAAACGATGCGGCTGACTGCAGGTTTATCAGTGGTGAGCGTAGCTCAGCTGGTGGTAGCACCGGGTTGTGGCCTCGGAGGTCGTGGGTTCAAGTCCCATCGCTCACCCCACCTTTTTTCCATTCAGGCCGTTTTTCCCTTCCCAAGGAAAAACGGCCTTTTCTTTTCCGCCCCACCTGCTACACTTTCATCATGTCCGACAAAAAAAACAAACCCCAATCACCGCTCAAGCTTGCCGATATCGCACGGGAGTTGCGCCGGATCGCCGACGATCTGGAAAAACAAAGATTTGCCACCGGCGCGGGCCTGATCGAGGTCACAGGGCCGACCTTCCTCAAGACCAGGAGCGAACTCAAGGGCGACAGCGCCTACTTCTCGCTCTCGATCAGAATGGGGCTTGCCGACGGCACGGGGGAGACCACACCCGCAGCAAGCCCGGCCAGGGAATACGCCCCGCCCCGGAAAGAGCGCAGCTCCGGCAGTGGCGAGGCGAAAAGGGTCAAAAAGGAGATAAACCGGCTCTGGAAAAACCTGCGCCGACAGATAGAGACAAGAGAACGGCCCAACCCGGCCGACGGCAAAGGCCTGTTGAAGCTGTGGGAGGAGTATGCCATCTTTGCGGAGGCAGCCTGGAGCGAGCAATGGCGCGGCTGCAAAAGCGAGGTCGAGCGCTGTCTGCGCTCCGCCGCCGGCGGCGACTGGCCCGAGGCGGAAGCCGCCGCCGGCGAGGTGCTGCGCCTGACCAAGGAGTGCCACCGCCAGCACAAATAGTACTTCATCCGAACAAAGGCGATTGGCGACAGTGATGAAAGCCAAGGAGGGATCAGCCGGAGCCGCCGACGCCCTTACAAACGTTCCCCGAACAGGGCGGTACCGACCCGAACCAGGGTTGCCCCCTCCTCAACCGCCACCTCAAAATCCCCGGACATCCCCATGGAGAC
>JAOUHH010000238.1 GCA_029865195.1 Desulfobulbaceae bacterium | reverse complement strand
GGTCGATGATCTCCTCCCAGAGCTGCTCGTCCTCCTCCAGGCGGATGAGCCCGTCCACGTCCCAGCCGAGGAGCGAGGAGGCCAGCGCGGTCTTGAGCCGCCGCTGGTCCCAGGGGTCATGGGCGGCACTCAGGATAAGCTGCAACTCCCAGGCGTCCTTTGCGGCAAAGACCGAATCCTGGCTGTAGATCACCGCACGGGTATTGCTCTCCTGCAGCGCGTTGCGAACGATCTCGCCGTCGCGGTGGCTGCGCACCAGCACCGCCAGATCGGCGGCGGCAAGGGGGCGGTCGCCCACCATCGCCTCGCCGGCCCGTCCGGCCAGCAGCAGACGGCCGATCTCGGCCGCCAGGCTGCGGGCGATCCGCTCCTTGATTTCCTCGCGACTGCTCGCCTCGTCAAAATGCCAGATGGTGAGCGGGGCCAGACCATCGTCGCTGCGCAGGAAGGTCTGCTCCTTGTCGCCCGGCTGCACCGGCAGATAGCCGATCTCCGGGAAGACAAAGGGCGCCCTGGCCTCCCCGTGCATCGTAAAGAGATGGTTGAGGGCCGCGATCAGCGCCGGCTCCGAGCGGTAGTTGGTTTCCAGGGTGTAGCGGTTGCCGGTGCCGGCGGCGGCCGCAAGATAGGTAAAGATGTCGGCGCCCCGGAAGCTGTAGATCGCCTGCTTGGGGTCACCGATCAGGAACATGGCGGTGTTCGGCGCCTGCGGGTAGATGCGCTGAAAGATGGCGAACTGCACCGGATCGGTGTCCTGAAACTCGTCGATGAGCGCGGCCGGGAAGCGCTTGGCGAGCCGCGCCGCCATCTCCGCTCCGCCCGGACCAAGCAGCCCCTGCCGGACATTGCTCAGCAGATCATCGAAGGTGAGCACCCCCTGCTCGCGCTTGCGCACCGGCAACTCGGCCACCGCATACTCGATCACCTCCCGCCGCAGGGCCTGATGGGCGTGCTCGAGGGTTGCCAGCAACCGGTCGGCCAGATCGAAAAACCGGTGTTGCGGGGTCTGCTTGTTCTTCTTGGTCGCCTGCGCCAGGGCGCCGGCGGCAAACTTCTGCAGGGAAAGAATCGGCAGCGGCGCCTGCTGATCTGCCGCGAAGCGATCCAGGGCCGCGCTCCACGCCGCGACATTGGCCGCACTGTAGTTGTCCTTGGCTGAACTGAGGGCCTTGTCGGCCAAGAGTGCGACAATCTCCTCCCGCTCCGTGCGCCAGAGATCCAGCAGCGCGGCAAGCCCCGCTTCGTCCACGGCTGTCGAGTCTGCGGCCGTGGGCAGCAGCAGGGCCGCCATGCCGTCGGTCAACGCCCTTGCCACCGGCTCCCGCAGATCAGCAAAGAGGCTGTCGCTGTGGCAACCCATGGCGTACAGGTAGGCGATAAGGAGCGGCGACCAGCCGGGCGAGCGGGTGCGCCAGTAATCGTCGATCACCTGCTGCAGGAGGTCGGCGTCGTTGGCAAGGAATTCGGTTTCAAAGAGGGTGCCGGATTCAAAGGCGCACTCCTCCAAAACCCGCCTACAGAAGCCGTGGATGGTGTAGATGGCGGCGAGGTCCATGGAGCGGATACCGTTGACCAGCGCGGCGTGGGCCAGCGCGTTGCCCTTGAACCTGCCGGCGAGATGGGCGAGGAAGGGATCCGCGCTTTCCTCGCCCTCAAAAACCGCCAGACAATCGCGCAGCCGGGCACGGATGCGGTCTCCCAGCTCCTTGGTCGCCGCCTCGGTGAAGGTGACCACCAGGATCTGCTCCGGCAGCAACTGGCGCTCCAGGAGCAGCCGCAGGTAGAGCGAGGTGATGGTGTAGGTCTTGCCGGTGCCGGCGCTGGCCTCGACGAGATGCACCCCGAACAGCTTGTCCGGGGCGGTGCGAGGATCAAGAGGGATCATGGGCGGTGGCAGAGTACTCATTGTCCATCCTCCCCGCCGACGGGCGCAAGATTGCGGTCGCGCAGCTCAAATGGCGCACGCAACAGCTCCGCCACCGCCGCAAAATCCGGCCTCGCCATGGGATCGCTTTCGCCGAAGGCCACCCGCAGCCACGGGTCGACCATCTCCGGGTCATCGTAAAAACCGCCCTGCCGCCAGACCTTGAATGCCTCCCGCAGCGCCTCTGGCAACTCACTTGCCTTCTTACCCCCCCATAACTTTCCGGCATAGGCCATGGACGCCTTGGGCAGCAGCGGCAACGGCTCTGCCTGGCCACGAAGATACCAGCGAGCCAGCGCATCGAGATGCGCACGCGCCTCCGCCACCTCCCCGTAGCCGACCTCCCGGTCGTTGCAGACAAACCAGGTCAGCCGCGACGGCGCGGCCGGCACCGCGTTCAGCAACAGATGCAGGATCCAGTGGCGCATGGTGTCGCGAAGCCCCATGTTGGCGGACTTGGTCGGGCGATAGAGATACTGGCCGGCGGGATGGACGACAAGCGTGCCCACCAGCCGCACCCTCCCGAGGGCAAGGTCCACCGGGACCTCGGTGGGCGAAAGATGGTCGCCGCGCAAGCCCCGTAAACGGCCCGCAAACTCCCCGGCCTCCCCGGCCATGGCCGCGAAATCAAGGTCGCCGTACGCACCGGCGGGGATGTCGCCCAGAGCCCGATGCACCCGGCCGAGCACGGCGGGATCCTCGCCCGCCAGCAGCGACTCGACCAGATCATCCCGCAGCCGGTAGCGGTCAAGGCTGTTGAGGCTGAAGGGCTCCCGGTCAACCAGCTCATCCTCCCGATCGGCCAGGAGCAGGCGAAAGCGGCGCTCAAGAAGGGCGCGGGCCGGGTTGGCGAAGAACCAGACAAACTCGTCGATGGAGAGGGTGACCTGCTCCTCATCCGCACCCGGCGCAAACCCGGCAAAGATCCCCGGCCAGGGCTCGCGGGAGGGAGCGGCGTTAGCCAGGCGGTGATTGAGTTGCGAGTAGGAACAGAGCTCACCGGCGCCGAAATAGTCGGGGCTGAACGGCTGCAGGGGATGATGGGTGACCAGATGGTCTGCGGCCGCGCCGGCGGCAAAGGCAAAGCCGCGCTCGATCACCTCGAGCAGCCTGCTCACCACCACCGACGGCGGCCGCCTGGAGTTGTCGCGGATGGACTGGCCGACGTAGCTGATATAAAAGCAGTCCCGGGCCGAGAGCAGCGCTTCCAAAAAGAGATAGCGGTCGTCGTCCCGGCGGGAACGGTCGCCGATCCTGAAATCGTCGTCCATCAGATCAAAGCCGGTGTCGCGGTCGATGCGTGGAAAGACGCCGTCATCCATGCCGAGCAGGCAGATCACCTTGAAGGGGATGCTGCGCATGGGCACCATCTGGCAGAAGGTCACCTGCCCGCTCAAAAACCGCCCCTCCCGGCTGCGGCCGGTGAAGCCCGAGGCGAGATGGGCGGCCACCGCCTCGACGGCCACCGGCTCATCGTACGATGCCGCCGCCGCGCCCTGGGCCAGAGCATGCAGGCCGTCGCGCAAAAGTTGCAGGTCCGCCTCGTACGCCTCCTCCTCGGCGAGAAACCGTGCCGCCAGCGCCAGCAGCTCGTCGCGCCAGAGCGCCAGGGGCCGGGGGGTGGCAAAATCCGCCATCACCCGGAACACCTCCTGCAAGAAGGCCGCGAACCGCCCAAGCAGCCCGGCCATGGTGCCCTCGATCTCGTCATAGGGGAGGATGTCGGCAAAGAAGTTGCGGTTGCCGCCGGGCAGGGCGTAGCCCAGCAGCAGGCGGTCGAGCCCGGCCAGCCAGGTTCCCTGCCGGTTGTCGCCAAGCCCCAACCCTTCTCGATGCGCACCGTCGATCCCCCAGTGGACGTTGGTGTCGCGCAGCCAGTTGCGGATGGTGGGCAACTCCTCCTCACCGATCCCGAACCGCTGCCGCACCGGCGCGTTCTCCAAGAGCGCCATCACCTGCCCCACCGCCAGCCGGGACCCCACCAGGCGCAACAACTCGAGGAAAGGCCGGATCACCGGGCTGGTTTCCCCCTCGCTGCGGTCGGCAATACTGAACGGAATCCGCAGCCGTTCATCCTCGGGGATGGAAAAAACCGCCTCGACATAGGGGGCGTAAGCGCCGATATCGGCG
>JAOUHH010000237.1 GCA_029865195.1 Desulfobulbaceae bacterium | reverse complement strand
CAAGGAGCGGTTCGGCGACATCCTCAACCGGGTTGGCTACGACGATCTGGCCGACCGGTAATCGATCCGGGTTGCGCAATTTCTTGAGCTTTTCCGGCAAGTGACGTACTCTTGGGGGGAGAAAATCGAACACCCCCAAGAGCCCCGCAGCCCGGAAAGGAACCCATGGTGCCAGCCACCCCCGCCAACGACAACCGCATCTTCGCCATCGGCGACATCCACGGCTGTTACGACAAGCTCGTCACCCTGCTGGCGCGGCTGCCCTACGATCCCGACCGCGACACCCTGGTCTTTATCGGTGACTACATCGGCCGTGGCCGCCAGGCGCGGCAGGTGGTGGAGCATCTCAGCCAACTCAGCAAGGATAATCCGCGGGTGGTCACCCTGATGGGCAACCACGAGCTGATGCTCTTCGAATACCATCGCCACGGCGACCGGAACCTGCTGGAGGTCATGCGCAAAAACGGCGTCGAGGACACCATGGCGAGCTACGGCCGCAGCAACGTCGCCAACCTGCGCAGCCTCTCCTTCCTGCCTCCCTCGCACCGGCAGTTCCTGGAAAACCTCCTCCCCATCTGGCAAACCGACGACTACATCTTCGTCCACGCCGGCATCCTGCCCGACCGCCCCCTGGCCGAGCAGGACCAGGACACCTTCTGTTGGGTGCGGGACATGTTTCTTGCCAAGGAACACGATTTCGGCAAACCGGTGGTCTTCGGCCACACCCCCTTTGCCACCCCCCTGGTCACCCCCACCAAGATCGGCATCGACACCGGCGCGGTCTACGGCAACCTCCTCACCGCGGTGGAGTTGCCCGGCCTGCGCTTTTATCACGCCTGACCCGGCCCCGCCGCTCTGCGGGCAACACAAGGACGACCTTGCCGCATGCAACTTGCACCAACAGAAAAAACCCGCCGGATGATCGGCGCGATCCTGCTTTGCCTTGGCGCCCTCGCCATCCTCTGGGCGGATCACAGTCGGAATCCCGCCCTGCTGCAAGGCGGAAAGGCCGCTGCCGCCTTTGGGATTATTCTTTATTTTCTTGGCCGGATCGGAAGGTTGCTGCGAAAAGAGCGGTGAAAATCTGCATGCCGGGGCAAGGGATCACTGGGCGGACGGCGAACCGCCGGACACCGGGCCGGTCTGCTGCTTGAAGTATATTTGCCAGCATTGCCAGGCCTGGGTTTCCAGGTCACAGTCGGCCGGACAGGGAAAATTCTCCTCAACCGCCGGACATCGACCGCACTTCGCGGTGCAGATATACTTGGCCGCCTTCTGTAAAGCTTGTTCCGTGAGTGTTATCCCATGCATGATAGCCTCCTGATCTGCCGGTTGCGGGGCGGATATTTTTGATCAGGATAGGCTGAAAATGTTAGGAAACGGTTCCGGTCCGATTATGTTCCGGTTAATAACGCGGGGAAACCACACGCACGCTCCCCCCTTACAGCACCGCCTCCTTGAACGCCTCCAGGTCCGTACGCCGCATCAACCGGCCGGTCCGCTCCATCTTGCGGGCGTTGGCGGCGAAATAGCGCAGACACCGCTCGGCAAGGGCGATCACCTCGTCGTCATGAAGACCCTCGGCGATGACATCGGCCAAGCGTGGCACCCCGCCGCCGTTGCCGCCGAAGACCAGCGTCCAACCGTTCTTCTTGCCGAAGATCCCCAGATCGCGCACATAGCACTCGCAGCAGTTCATGGGGCAGCCGGAGATGCCGACCTTGGTCTTGGCCGGCAGGGGAAGCGCCATGAGCGCCGCGCTGAGTTTCTCGCCCAGGGCCAGCGAATCCTGGCGGCCGAACTTGCACCACTGCACGCCGGGGCAGGCCTGGATATAATGGATGCCCACCGGCTTGGCCGGGGCATCGCTCCGCCCCAGATCCCGCCATATCTCCGCCAACGCCTCGGGCTCGTGCCCGGCAATCGCGAGTCGCTGCGCCGAGGTGAGTTTTACGAGCGGAATCTGGTGTTTACGGATCACCCGGGCCAGGTTCTCCAGATAATCGGCGGTCACCACCCCCATCACGGGGCCGGGCAAAACGTTGTAGCTCTTGGCGTTGGGATTGACTCCGGACATGGGCATGGGACCACCTCGCTCGATAAAAGTTGACAGTTTAGTTATTGACGATGCTTGGGACAACCGGCAGGTGCCGGGGCAGCGGCCGCCTCGCCATGATGCCCGCCTCCCCCCTGTACGGCCAAGTGGAGATTCTCCACATGGTGCATGAAGTCGACATAGGCGGCCACATAGAGGCGTCCGGCATCGACGCTTTCGTCGGCCTTCTCACCGGCGGCCAGGGCATGACTGAATCGTTCGCGGATACCGGCCGCCATCACCCGACTGAGGATATCCACCAACTCGTCGATTGACTTGTTCGCAAGGGCCGTATCCGCCATCGCCACCGCATGGTCAACCGTCCCGGCAGGCTGCAAGCCGTTGTAAGGTGCGCCCTCTCCGGCCCGGTGCAACCGCACCAGATTCTCAAGAAAATACTGTTCGGCAAGCTTGCCGCCGTCGCCCCCAGCCTGCCGCACCGTGGCAACGGTACCGAACAAGGCCTTGATCTCCTCTTCATGGGCAGGGGTCACCCACTTGAGCGCCGGGGCGACATCCCCCTCCCGCAAGGCGCGCTGCCCATCGAGAACCACCGGGCCATCCACGGTGTCGCAATGCGCCGCCGCAACAACCGGGAGAAGACAAACGAAAACCACCAGCACCACACGCCACAACCCCTTTGTCGCCATAACAGATACTCGCATGCCGCCCTCCGAAAAAAGAATTCAGGGAAAAACAATCATACCGTTACGGTAGCCTGCCGAGGGTGGATTGCACCTTGACTTACATCAAGGCGACCCGATTATCTGCTGCCGGCGGTGCCCAGCATGCGCCGGCAAAAGCACAACCAGCGGCGATGGCCGGACTGGCCCGGGCAGCAAGAACTGTGAGAGTGCCGACGCGACCAGGGCGGCGGATTTTGATTGACAGCATCCGGCGCGTAAAATAGTTTGTGAGAAGTCAAAACAGGTTGCCGGCTTCGCCTCTGGAATCAGCTGCAAACCGGGCAAACGGTTTTTTATAAATCTTTTATCTACAATACAATTACCATCCGAACCGAGAGGATTTGCAATGGAAACGACCAAGACACAAACAAAAGTAAGCGACAAAGATGTATCGGCAACGGACGAGGCGTCCAAAAGCACCCTCAAGACCGCCGGTTTCTTCGGCATGGGCTTCAGCCTCTGGGGGCTCTTCTGCTTCATCGCCGGCCTGCTGGCCGGGGGAATGGTCGTCGGCTACCTGAAGGCGGTGACCGGCGGCGGCTGGTAAAAAACAGGGCAACGGCCCAGCCCTGCTCTGGCCGTTGCCCCATTGACGTTGCGGCCGTACAGCCGTCCTTCTTGACCGCGTTGCCGTAAACCGTCGCGCCGTAACGGCACGCCGGTCCGCAATCCCGGCGAGTGCGCTCTTGGCTCAAACCAGGAGCCACTCGGCCGGCATCCCTTCCACTCGTATCACCCTTCCCCGGGCCTGATCCCCGCCAAGCTATAATTCCCGGCCAGAAAGGCCTCGGCGATCCGGCCGACCATCTCATCATCGGCCATCACCGCGTCCAGCAACCGGGTAAACCCGAGCAACCGGCCGAGTACTATGAGTTTTTCCTCAATCACCTCCTGCGGCACCCCGTGCAAGTTGCCGTTGACCAGATCATCGCGGGCGTCGGTGAAGAAGTCGTGCGCCTCGAGAATCCGGGCGATGCAGTTGGCCCGCCGCTGTCGCCGCTCCGGGGTGGTGCCGCCGCCCTTGAAGCGGAACTTGACGTAGTTCTGGTAGGGGTCAAAGCCGCACACCGCGTCGATCATGGTGAAATGAAAATCCATCCGGGCGTTCAGGTTCAGGTAGTCGCGGCTGACGATAAGGTAGTTGGGCATCCCCACCGGCCGGGCGGAGCGATGGTCGGTGAGCCAGTTGGACATCACCCCGTTGATATCGCCGCCGCCCACCGGTCCCCAGTTGAGGCCGGGGGTTGCAACCCCGCGCCAGAGCGCCTTGAAAGGCGGTGAAACCACCTCCTCCACCGCCACCCGCCGCTTGTGCTTCCGCTTGGGCAAAAGCCCCCCGCCGAGATC
>JAOUHH010000024.1 GCA_029865195.1 Desulfobulbaceae bacterium | reverse complement strand
AAGGGTTTTCCCTGCCTTGGCACCGGCTTCCTGCACCACATCCATCACGGCCTCGGGCGCCGCCAGCGCCTTCTTCAAGGCATAGGTCGCGGCACCGCCGCTGGCTCCGTTAATTTCCATGAGAGACCTCCTCGTTCACACCGTTCTCACTCCATCCGACCAACAGCGCCGGACTTAGTCGCACGGAGAATACTATAAGCAGCAGCCCCTTGCCGAGCAACCCTTACAAAAAACAGAAAGCACGTAGCGAAACCTGCAACCGACTTACATAAATCTGCCGCGATTTGCCTCAACTCACACCCTCGTCATAGGCTGGGCCTTGAGTACACGAATCACTGCTGACTTGGTTTACAATGCCACTATACCAGGGCTTAATGGCATCCCGAATCTACGCACAAAGCGTATTGCTCGGCCCATGGACAGCAATATTGCTCACCCTTTTTCAAGAATTACTGTTCGAAATAAGAACTTTTTTGTAATATGAGCAAAATGGTAAACTGCGATGGCAATGCCTCTCCAGAAAGCTTTTCCACGCCATATAAGATTTGGATAGATGAAGAAATCGTCGCAAACCGCAAGGATATGCACAGCATCATGTACTAAATACATCGAAATTGACTTCTGTCACCCCCATAGTTATATCAGTTCCTAAGCGTTTAACGTTCGGATGCTCTCTTGGCTCAATGTCCTTTGTTGCTTGGAAAGCTCTGACAGCCCCTTAATTTTATTGTATATCTGCCGCTTCCGAAAAATATCCGCCAAAGGGAAACAATACTCACCTTGCGCGGTCTTATGCTTAACTCAAAATTGAACCGAGAGAATCCTTCGCAATGCCACAGGCAACCGACGCCGCCATCACCACCAAAAAGTGCTTTTTCCCACTGCTTCCCCACTTTGTAGTGCCCGCGCCCCTCAGACAGAGCCGCTTCCTGCTGCTACTCTTCTTCTGCCAACTTTTCGCCCTCTACGGTTTTCTGGTGCGGTTGGCACTGACGATCCGGAGCTGGCCGCAAATCAGCCACTCGCCGTTGCACCTGTTCTCCATTTTCGGTCTCGGTCTCTTCTACGACCTGACTTGCGCCCTTTACTGGTCTATACCGCTCGCCATCTACTTGATCCTCTTCCCGGCCAAGGCCTTTACCAGCAAATGGCACCGCTGGTTCCTCAATGTCGCCTTGTTCGTTGTCATCTATATTCTCGGGTTCACCGCCGTGGCCGAGTGGCTGTTCTGGGACGAATTTGGGGTGCGGCTCAACTTCATCGCTGTTGACTACCTAATCTATACCAACGAGGTACTGGGCAATATCCGCGAGTCGTACCCCGTGCCGTTGCTGCTGGGCCTGATCTTCCTAGCCGCCGGATCTTTCTTCCTGTTGCTCCGCTGCCCTTACAACCACACCGTCCGGGCCGAAGCCCAGGCCACGGCGCCCCGCTTCCGGCAACGGCTGCTGCACGGCGCCGTCTTTCTCCTGCTGCCGGCTCTGACCTTTATCGCCGTGGACGGTTCCCACACCGAACAACTCTCAAACCGGTATGAAAAGGAACTTGCCGCCGACGGTGTTTACCAGCTTTTTGCCGCCTTCCGTAACAACACCCTGGACTACAAGACCTTCTACCAGACCATGGACGACGGCCAGGCCTTTGCCGAACTTCGGCACCAGCTCAAAACCGACAATGCCACCTTCCTGCACCCGGCACCCACCGAGGATATCACCCGGGCCATTACTGCCAACGGCAAGGAGAGCCGCCACAACGTGATACTAGTGATGATGGAAAGCATGAGCGCCGAATACCTCGGCGTGTTCGGCAACCAGCAGGCAATGACCCCCAACCTCGACCAACTGGCCAGGGAAGGACTGCTGTTCACCGATTTATACGCCACCGGCACCCGCACGGTGCGCGGCATGGAAGCAGTGACCCTGTCCGTCCCGCCCACGCCAGGCCGCTCCATCGTCAAACGTCCCGACAACCAGCAGATGTTCTCCATGGGGGAGATATTCCGCGCTAAAGGCTACGACAACAAGTTTCTCTACGGCGGCTATGGCTACTTCGACAATATGAACGCCTTCTTCAACGGCAACGGCTTTGCCGTTGTCGACCGCAACGCCCTGGCCAAGGACGAAATCACCTTTGCCAACGTTTGGGGAGTGTGCGACGAGGACATCTACATGCGGGCCGTCAAAGAATTCGACAGGTCGCACCGGGAGGGGAAACCCTTTTTCGGTTTCCTGATGACCACCTCGAACCACCGCCCCTACACCTACCCCGATGGCAAAATCGACGTCCCGTCCCATACCGGCCGAGCCGGCGGTGTCAAGTATTCCGACTATGCCGTCGGCGCCTTCCTCCGCGAGGCCAGACGCCACCCTTGGTTTGACGACACCATCTTCGTCTTCGTGGCCGACCACTGCGCCGGCAGCGCCGGTCGTCAGGAGTTCCGATCTACCGTTACCACATCCCGCTGATCATCTACGCCCCGAAAATCATTCAGCCCGGCACCGTCACCACAATGGCCAGCCAGATCGACGTGGCTCCCACCCTTATCGGCCTGCTCAACTGGAACTACCGCAGTAAATTCTTCGGCAAGGATATCCTCCGCCTCGACTTCACTCCCCGCGCTTTGGTCGGCAACTACAAAAAACTAGGCTACATCCGGGACGACGTTCTCACCATCCTTACCGAACGCAACGAGGTGCATCAATACCGGATTGCCGAGAAAAACCTGCAGGACACGGTACTTGACAAAATTGACAGCAACGATCTATTGCGTCGTCAGGCGATCAGCTACTATCAGGGTGCAAGCTTTCTCAACAAACACCGGCTCGACCGTTGGGAGTAACCCCTCCTCGCTCACTCCCGGACGAAAGGAAAGGCGAGCCGATTTTCGAGTTACGCCCGGAAGATTAGAGTCGACCTTCCGCCGGTTCAAGGCGCAGCAACAGCCCTGAGGGCCGTGGCCCAACAAGGGGAAATCAATCAACCGAATGCTTGCCGAGAAACCGGTAGAGGGTGGCGCGGCCAACGCCCAACCGCTTGGCGGCCTGGAGGCGGTTGCCCTTGGTGACGGCCAGGGCCGCGCGCACCGCTTCCACGGTGAGCTTGCCGCGCTGGTCGGGTGGCGACGGCTGCACCGTAAAGGTGTGCGCCGCCGCCCGGAACAGTTGCGGCGGCAGATGGGAGGGGCGGAACATCTCCTCCCGGCAGTGGACGAGGCCGTAACGGATGACGTTCTGCAGCTCCCGGACATTGCCGGGCCAGTGGTACGCGGTGAGGCGGTCCAGGGCTTCGGCCGAGATCACCACCTTGTCGGCGCGCCCTTCCTCCTCCAAGGTCCGTTTGAGGAAATAACGAGCCAGCAGCGGGATATCGTCGCGCCGCTCGCGCAGCGGCGGCAGCGCCAACGGCACCACGCAGAGTCGGTAATAGAGATCCTCGCGGAACCTGCCCGCCGCGATCTCCGCGCGCAGATCCTTGTGGGTGGCGGAGATCACCCGCACGTCAACGGTGATCGTTTCCTCGCCGCCCACCCGCTGAAAGGTGCCGTCCTGCAAGACCCGCAGCAGTTTGACCTGCATGGAGGGCGAGATATCACCGATCTCGTCCAGAAAGAGGGTACCGCCGTCGGCCAGCTCGAACCGCCCCTTCTTGTCGCGGATGGCGCCGGTGAACGCCCCCCTGACGTGGCCGAAGAGCTCGGTTTCGAGCAGGTGCTCGGGCAACGCCCCGCAGTTGATCGGCACAAAGAGCTTGTCGTGCCGCTTGCCCTGATTGTGGATGGCCGCCGCCACCAACTCCTTGCCGGTGCCGGACTCCCCCTCGAGGAGCACCGCGACCCGGCTGTCGGCAAGGTCGGTGATCGCCCGGAACACCTCGAGCATCCGGGGGGTGCGGCCGATGATGCCCGCAAACTTCCCCGCCTCGCCCAGGCGGCTGGCAAGGTCATGCTCGCGGGTGACGTCCCGGAAGGAGGCGACCACCCCGGTGAGGACCCCAAAAAAATCCCGCATCCCCACCACGTTCATCTCGAGATGGCGGCTTTCGCCGGATTTTGCATGCAACACCAGGGGATAAGGCTTGTCCGGCAAGGCAGGCTCCCCCTCCGGTTCGCAGAAGGAGCAGTGAGCCTTGCAGAAGCGATCGGGAAAGACCTCGTGGCAGTCGCGGCCCAGGATCTCGTGGCGGAGATAGCCGGTGATCCTTTCCGCGGCCCGGTTGAAGAAAAAGATCCGCCGGTGCCGGTCGTGGGCGATGATCCCCTCATGGAGGCTGTCCATGACCAATTCGGCGCTACGGCGCGCCTGCACCAAGGCATCGAGATAGCCCTGCCCGACCAGACCGTGCACCAAGGCCTCTATTTCTTGCCGAGCCCCGGCCAGGGCGGCGGCGTCATAGCCGCCCGCCGCTGCCGCCGGCTCCGTCACCTGCCAGGAAAGAAAGGCCGGGCTGCCGGGCAGGGCCGGCATCTCCGAGGCCAGGCCGCCGCCGAAGCGGATCACCAGATCATAGGCGGCAAGGTTGACCGAGGCCGGGTCATGGATCTCGGCCGGCCACGGCAACCCGGCGTCCCGCACCGCCGCCTTGGCGGTCGCCATCGACTGCTCGGAGCCGCCGGCGGCCACCGCCACCCGCACCCCCTCCCGGCCCATGGCCACCAACGCCGCAGCCGCCAGAACCGGTTTGACCGGCGACTCGCCGCCGACAAAGAGAATATGTTTCATCGCTACTCCCACCGCCGTCTCCCCTGCACACCTTGCCTCGAGCCGCCCCTGCCGCGCCACAACCGGCCAATGCTCCCCATTAAACCCAACCGCCCCGGCATCCGCAACCCGCTTGTGGCGAACACGCTAATTACGCAAGCGAACCGGCCCGGGAAATGATAGGATACCCGAGAATTACGCTGGTTGCATCCCAACTCAAAACGTCCCCCCGGCAGACAGGAATGACCGAACCGCAAAAAGCACGCATCCTCGTGGTTGACGACACCGAATTCAACCGCATTATCCTGGTCTCCATCCTGCACAAGCAGTATACCGTCATCGAGGCCGGCGGCGGCAAGCAGGCCCTTGCCATGGCCCACGCTGAACGGCCGGACCTGATCCTCCTCGACATCATGATGCCGGAAATGGATGGTTTCGAGGTCTGCCGGATTCTCAAGGAAGATCCGGCCACCCGCGACATCCCGGTTATCTTCATCACCGCCCTGAAGGGGGCGGAGAACGCCTCCAAGGGTTTTGAGGCCGGCGCCGTCGACTATATCACCAAGCCCTTTGACAGCAGCGAAATCCTGGCCCGCCTGAAGACCCACCTTGCGCTGTTGCGGGCCAGGGAGGAACTGCAAGGGCAGAACCTCCTGCTGCAGAAAACCATCGCCGAGCAGATGATCAGCATTGATCTGGCCAAGCGCATCATGCAGCTGATCAACGGCCTCCCGCCCCGCTACGTTTTCCTGCCGAACGAGAAGGCCCTCTGTATCGAGGCGATCACCTCCCCCTGCCACATCGAAGGGGGTGACCACTACTTCGTCCGCACCCTCGAATCGCCGGCGGGCCAAGGGAAAACGATTTTCAGCATCAAGGACCAGTCCGGACACGAGGTGGCATGCATCCTGCGCAGCATCATCACCGATCTCGCCCACAACTCGCTCCTCGGCAGAACCCGCGGCGATCTGGAGGAGACGGTCGGTGCCCTCAACAAGGCCATCTGCGCCAGCGGCATCTTCGCCGCCGACGCCTTCTGCACCGCCCTCACCGCCGAACTGGACCACAAGACCATGCGGCTCCGCTACCTGGCCGCCGGCCACCCGCCCTTCCTGCTCGTACGCGGCGGCGTTGTCTCCAGCCTCCCGCAACCGGGGGCGGTCAGCAACAACCTGCCCATCGCCACCCTTCCCGATGCGGCCTTCACCGCCGAGGCTGTGACCCTTGCGCCCGGCGACAAACTGATCTTCTACACCGACGGCCTTATCGAGATGCCGGAACAGAACCGGCACCACCGCCTCTCGCGTCAGGACCTTGAACAACTGCTGACCGACCTGGTCGCCAAAAACCCCGAACTCGGCGTGGCGGCCCTGCTCCGCCAACTGCTCGCGGCCGTGGCCGCCTTGAGCGAGGAGGAGGTGGTGCCTTTCAGCGCCAACAGCTCGGCCGACGACGTTTCCCTGCTCGGGATCGAGGTGGAGGACTGGAACTGCGCCGCCGAGATGGTAATCACGCCCGCCGCCACCGGCGATCTGGACCGATTCGCCGCTGCCATTTACGAAAAAATGGAGCCGGAGCTCAAGCGCCGCGGCTTTGTCGACCCTGAGATACGGATCGGCATGCCGCTCTCCGAAGCGCTGATCAATGCCTGGAAGCATGGCAACCGCTGCGCACCGGATAAAGAAATCACCGTCCGCTGGCGCTTCGGCAACGATTTCGTCCTGGAGGTCATCGACCAGGGCGATGGTTTCGTTCCCGAGCGCATCGCCGACCCCACCGGACCGGGAAACCTCGACAAACCGGCCGGACGCGGCATCTTCATCATCCGCCGCTACGCGTATTCCCTGCAGTGGCGCCGGGGTGGCCGCCACCTCGTCGCCGCCTTCACCAAAAATCCGGACCCGCAGCGCAAAGAACAGGAAGCAACCGCAATAAAGTTATTTCAGCTCTGGTAATGTTTTTATGTATACTTCTTTTGTCGGACCGGGCGGTGCCGACGCAGACCAACAACATTTTGCAAGGATTACGCCATGGATTGTAACGTCACCCAGCAGGGCGAGACCGTTCATTTCCGTTTGACGGGAAAGGTTGACGAAGAGGGAGCCGAACACCTGAAGCGCCATTTCACCTGCCTGCAACTGACATCGGTCAAGGAGTTGGTCATCGACATGCAGGGGTGCAGTGCCATCGGCAGTTCCGGGATCGGCAAGATGCTACTCTTCTACAAGCACCTCGCCGCCCATCAGGCCACCATGCGCCTGGAACACGTCCCGCGCGCCACCTATGAGTTGCTGCGGGAACTCAAACTCCACACCCTCTTCGAGATCACCGTTGCCGAATGACGCGCTTTTTTTCACGTTAAACACCTGGGCCGAGGATTTGCACCATGGATTGGAAAACCTTGAATATCAGCCAGAAGGTGACCATCGGCTTTGGCTGCGTACTGACCTTCTTCATCTGCGCCGGCCTCTTCACCTTCTTCGGGGTCAACTCCATTATCGACAACGCCGGCATGGTGATCTCGGGCAACCGGCTCGACAGCCTCGTCGCCCAGAAGGAGGTCGACCATCTGGACTGGGTCGCCAAGGTCAACGCCCTGTTCACCGATAGCGGGGTCACCACCCTGGAGGTGCAGACCGATGATCACAAATGCGGCTTCGGCAAATGGCTCTACGGCGAGGAGCGTGCAAAAGCCGAACAGCAAGCGCCGGCCCTGGCCCCGCTGCTCAAGGAGATCGAAAAACCGCATCTCGCCCTGCACCGGTCCGCCATCGCCATCGGCGAGGCCTTCCGGCCGGCCGATCTGCAACTGTACTCGTTCCTGCAGGCGAAGAAGATCGACCACCTCCAGTGGATGCACAAGATCAAGGATGCCTTTCTCGACCCGACCGTTTCGTCCATCAACGTCCAGATGGATCCCGGCCAATGTGGCCTTGGCCAATGGCTGCACTCGGAGCAGGCCAACAGCCTGCGCACCACGAACTCCGAATTCACCAAGCTGTGGCAGGCGATTGATGCCCCCCACAACGCCCTGCATGAAAGCGCCGCCGCCGTCAACGCCTTGCTGGCGGCCGGCAAACGCAAGGATGCGATAAGCCTTTACGGCACCACCACCAGAAACCACGCCGAGCAGACCCTGGCCGCCCTCGACACCCTGCTCGCCTGGCAGGACTCTCAGCTGCAAGGGCTGCAGGCCGCCAAGCACATCTACACCGAGCAAACCATCCCGGCCCTGCTCGCCGTCCAGGATATACTAAAAAAGATCCGCACCACGGCCAAGGGGACGGTCATCACCGATGAGGCCATGCTCACCTCGGCCACCGCCACCAAATACGCCGTGGTCGTGGTGACCGTCATCTCCATCGCCGTCGGCATGCTCCTCTCCTATCTCATCGCCACCGGTCTCACCCGTGGCCTGGGAGAGATCAGCTCCACCATCCAGGCCAGCGCCACGCTGGTGGCAACCGCCGCCAAGGAGATCGCGCTCGGCAGTCAACGGCTTTCCGACAACGTTGCCCAGCAGGCGGCCTCGGCCGAGGAAAGCTCGGCCACCCTCGCCGACATGACCGCCATGGGCAAAAACACCGCGGAACTGACCGCCGATGCCGAAAAACTGATGAACGAAAACATCGAAAAATCAGGGCAATCCGTCCGCGCCCTGGTGGTGCTGACCAACAACCTGCGCCAAGTGGAGCAGGACAGCGACCGCATCGGCCAGATCATCACCACCATCGGCAGCATTGCCTTCCAAACCAACCTGCTGGCCCTCAACGCCGCCGTGGAAGCAGCCCGGGCCGGTGAAGCCGGGGCCGGCTTCGCGGTGGTCGCCGACGAGGTGAAAAACCTCGCCTCGCGGACCAGCGAGGCCGCGAAAACCACCCAGCAACTCCTGGAACAGACAGTGGCCAGAATCATCGCCGGCACCAAGTCGCTGCAGGACATCAACAACGATTTCGACGGCCTCATCGAGTCGGCCACCAGTATCGGCGAAAAAACCGCCGCCATTGCCAACTCCACCCAAAAACTGGCCCTGCGCATCGAGCAGGTCAGCGAGGCGGTCAACACCTCCAACGAGGCAACCCAAAGCATCGCCGCCACCTCGGAGCAATCGACGGCGGCAGCGGGGGAACTGATGGCCCAGGCAGAGGAACTGGAACACATCGTCACCGACCTGATCCGCATCATCCACGGCCGGAAGCACATAAGCAAGATATCCCTGCCGGCGACCGACAGCACCCCCGCCCTCTCCGCCCCAACGCCGGACGCCTGACCCTCCGCCGACCCAACTCCCGCCGCCCGCACCCGATATTGCTTGACAGCGCCCATCACGGCAAGCAATATGGGCGTGTCTTTTTCTCCACGGCGCAAACCGATCAACATCCTCAGCGAAGAACACCATGGCTCTCCTCACCCTCAACAACATCACCGCCAGCTTCGGCGGCCTGCCGATCCTGAACCATGTCGATCTGCAGATCGAACCGGGCGAGCGGCTCTGCCTGGTCGGTCGCAACGGCGAAGGCAAGTCCACCCTGATGAAGGTGATCAGCGGCGAGATCAAACCGGACAGCGGCGAGATCACCGCCAAACAGGGGCTGAAGATCAGCCGCCTGGAGCAGGAGGTGCCGGGGGGCGACGTGGAGGCTACGGTCTTCGAGATGGCGGCAAGCGGGCTGGGGCCGCTGGTCACCCTCGTCGCCGACTACCATCGGCTTGTGCATGAGCTGGCCGAAAACAGCAACGACCGCATCCTGGCCGAGTTTGAGCGGGTGCAGCACGCCATGGAGGCGGCGGGCGGCTGGCTCGCCCAGCAACGGGTGGAAACGGTTTTGAGCCGCCTGCAACTGCCGCCGGACGAACGCTTCTCATCGCTTTCCGGCGGCTACAAACGGCGGGTGCTGCTGGCCAAGGCGCTGGTGGCGGAGCCGGACCTGCTGCTCCTGGACGAGCCGACCAACCATCTCGACATCGAATCCATCCGCTGGCTGGAGGATTTTCTCCTGGATTTCGGGGCCACCCTCCTCTTTGTCACCCATGACCGGATGCTGCTGCGCCACCTGGCCACCCGGATCATCGAACTGGACCGGGGCGAGCTTACCAGCTGGCCCGGCGACTACGAAACCTATCTGCGCCGCAAACAGGATGCCCTGGACGCCGAAGCCGGGCAGCAGGCCCGTTTCGACAAGAAACTGGCCCAGGAGGAGATCTGGATCAGGAAGGGGATCAAGGCGCGCCGGACCAGAAACGAAGGGAGGGTCACCGCCCTGGAAAAAATGCGGGTTGAACGAAGCCAGCGCCGGAATCGGCAAGGCAACGTCCGCATCAACATCCAGGAGATGGAGAAATCCGGCAAGCTGGTGGTCACCACCGAAGCGGTCAACTACGCCTACGATAACAAACCGATTATCCGCGACCTGACCGCCACCGTGATGCGCGGCGACCGGGTCGGGATCATCGGCCCCAACGGCGCCGGCAAAACCACCCTCTTGCAGGTCCTGCTCGGCCAACTTGCCCCGGACAGCGGCACGGTCCGCCTCGGCACCAACCTGCAGATCGCCTATTTCGACCAGCTGCGCGCCCAGCTCGATGGCGAGAAAAGCGTGCAGGACAACGTCGGCGAGGGCAACGATCAGGTGGTGATCAACGGCCGCCAGCGCCACATCATCGGCTATCTGCAAGACTTCCTCTTTTCGCCGGACCGGGCCCGAAGCCCGGTTAAGATCCTCTCCGGCGGCGAACGAAACCGCCTCCTGCTGGCCAAGCTGTTCACCAAGCCCTCCAACCTGCTGGTCCTGGACGAGCCCACCAACGACCTCGACGTCGAGACCCTGGAACTCCTTGAGGAACTGCTGCTGGACTACCCCGGCACCATCCTGCTGGTCAGCCATGACCGGGCCTTCCTGAACAATGTCGTCACCAGCACCATGGTTTTCGAGGAAAACGGCAAGGTCGCCGACTATGCCGGCGGCTACGACGACTGGCTCGCCCAGCGGGTGCAACCGCCAGCCGCCGCCAAGGATTCAGGCAAGGCGAGCCCTCCTCCTCCCGCCGTCGCGGAGACCCAGCCGCTCCCCACCGAACCTGGCAAGCGGAAGCTCTCCTACAAGGAAACCAAGGAGCTGGCGGAACTGCCGGCACGCATCGAGGCACTTGAACAGGAACAGGCCACACTCACCAGCGCCATGGCCGACCCCGCCTTTTTCCGCGACCGCGACGCCGCAGCCATCGCCGCGGCCACCGCGCGCCTTGCCTCCCTCGAACAGGAACTGCACGACACCTTCAGCCGCTGGGAGGAACTTGAGGCGCGCCACGACTGATCCCTCACCACCTTTTTACTTGTTCTTTCCGCCAACCCGATTACTATATTTCTTTGTAAACGTTTACAATTGCACGTAAACAACTCGTAGGCCCGTCCCCGCCCTCCTCCGCACCGGCGACAGGGGACACCTAACCGGACTGATGCGTTGGCGCGCTTCCGCCCGGACCGTGGCACAGGCGACAAATCAAGACCGGGGACATGCGCATCAGATGATCCAGCAACTGCTTTCCATTGCCATGGTCGCCATCGGCATCCTCCTGCTGATCAGTGCCCTCTATCCCATCCATCTCATCTGCCGCCTGGACAAGGACAATCGCCCCGGCTGGCAGACTCTGTTCGTGCTCATCCACTTCTTCGTCCTCGGCTATGCCTTCTACTGCTATTTCCTCGCCCGCACCCAGATTGCCTTCGGTGATTTCCTCGTCACCCTGATCCTTCTCGGTGGCAGCATCTTCGTGGTGATCGTGGTCCGCCTGAGCCGCTCAACCATCGACAACATCAACCGAATCGCCGCCCTGGAGCGCCATAACGCCCTCCACGACGACCTCACCAGTCTCCCCAACCGCACCCTGCTCATGGAACGGATCAAGCAGGCGATCCTCCAGGCACGGCGGCAAATGCAACCCCTGGCGATTCTGGTCATGGACCTTGACCGCTTCAAGGAGATCAACGACGCCCTCGGCCATCACTACGGCGATTTTCTCCTGCAGAAGGTCGCGGAACGGCTCAAGGAAGTGATCCGCGCCTCCGACACCCTGGCCCGGCTGGGCGGGGACGAATTCTCCGTGGCCCTGGAAGGGGCGGATGCGATCCAGGCCAAGATCGTTTCCCAAAAAATCGCCGAGGCCCTGCAACAACCGTTTCTCATCGAGGGCCACAGCCTCAACATCGGCATCAGTATCGGCATCGCCATCTATCCCACCCATGGCAACGATTGCGACACCCTGTTGCAGCACGCCGATGTGGCCATGTATTCGGCAAAATCCACCGAAACCCACTATACGGTTTACGACGCCGCCCAGGATCAATACACCCTCAACCGGCTGATGCTGCTGGCCGACCTCCGCGAGGCGATCCGCAAGGAAGAGTATCTCTCCCTCCACTACCAGCCAAAGATCGTTCTCCGGAACAACCAGGTACACGGCGTTGAGGCGTTGATCCGCTGGGATCACCCGGAAATGGGGATGATCCCGCCGGAACAGTTCATCCCGCTCGCCGAACAGGGCGGCATCATCCGCTCCTTAAGCAAATGGGTTCTACGCGCCGCCCTCGCGCAACGGGCGGCATGGCGGGATGCCGGCATCGAGCTCACCGTCTCCGTCAACCTCTCGATCAAGGATCTGCAGGATCTTGCCGTCCCCATCCTGATCAAGCAACTGCTCAAGGAGTTCCGCCTGGAGCCCTCCGACCTGATGCTGGAAATCACCGAGACCAGCATGATGCTCGACCCGGACAAGACCTTCGAGGTCATCTCCAACCTCCACGCCATGGGGGTGCAGCTGTCCATCGACGATTTCGGCACCGGCTATTCATCGCTGGCCTACCTGAAACAGCTGCCGGCCGAAGAACTCAAGATCGACAGATCGTTTGTCCGCAACATGCTCATCGACGACAACGACGAGGTTATCGTCCGGGCCACCATCGATCTCGCCAAGAACCTGGGCCTTGCCGTCATCGCCGAGGGCGTCGAATCGGCGGAGATCATGCAACGGCTGCAGGAAATGCAGTGCGATCTGGCCCAGGGGTATTACATCTGCCGCCCCCTGCCGGCCGACGAGTTGGCCGAATGGCTGAAAACCAGCCCCTACAGCGCCTCTGTTTCCCCGTAAGCGGAGGCGTGCTTCACCAATCCCGAGATTTGCCGCAAAATGGTTCCCCTTCCCCAAAAAAAAGCCCCACAACGGCAATGGCGCGTGTATATTGTTCTCTGCGCCGACAACACCCTCTACACCGGCATCACCAACGATTTGCCGCGGCGGCTTGCCGAGCATAACGATGGCCCGCGCGGCGCAAAATACACCCGAAGCCGCCGGCCGGCCCGGCTTGTCTACTGCGAGGAAGCCGCCGACCGCGCGGCGGCGGCGAAACGGGAGTATCAGATCAAGCATCTCGCCCTGGCCGATAAGACGGCGCTGATCACAGCGGCCGGCGCGAGCATGAACGAATACGTAATCCATGCTGGAGAAATCTAATGACCGACCCCAAAGCCCCCATCGACGGGGAAATGGCCTGCCCCTGCGGCAACGGCACCTACAAGGAATGTTGCGGCCCGTATCTGGCCGGCGACCTAAACGCCCCCACCGCCGAGATCCTGATGCGGTCCCGCTACACCGCCTACGTACTCGGCAATGTCGACTACCTGCTCCGCTCGTGGCATCCTGCCTCACGGCCGGACGCCTTTACCCTGGAGGAGATCATCCGCTGGCAGGGGCTGTCGATTGTCGACACCACGGCCGGCGGTGAAAACGACGACACCGGCCAAGTGGAATTCATCGCCCGCTATCAGGTGGAAAACCGGCCGGGGCAGTTGCGTGAACGAAGCGATTTCCGCCGCGAGGAGGGCATCTGGTACTATATCGACGGGGTGGAGATCAAGCCGCAGCCGGTTTCCGTCACCAAGATTGCCCGTAATGAACCTTGTCCGTGCGGCAGCGGTAAAAAATACAAACGCTGCTGCTACGGACGCTGAGCCAAATGTTTGAGATGAATTGAAACAAAAGGAGCCTCTCGTGAGTACAACCGAACAAGATCTGCAGACCGCTTTTGCCGGCGAATCCCAGGCCAACCGAAAATACCTTGCCTATGCCAAACAGGCGGAACGGGACGGTTTGCCCCAGGTGGCGAAGCTGTTCCGGGCGGTGGCGGCCGCCGAAACCATCCATGCCCACGCCCATCTCCGGGCCATGGGCGCGATCGGTGCCACCGTCGACAACCTCAAGGCGGCCCTGGCAGGCGAAACCCACGAATACACCGATATGTACCCGGCGATGATTGAAACCGCCAAGGCGGCCGGCGAGAAGGCGGCGGCACGGTCGTTTTCCTACGCCAACGAGGTGGAGAAGGTCCACGCCGAGCTGTACCGCCAGGCACTGGCCAATCCCAATGGCCTTGCCGAGACCGACTACCATGTCTGCGCGGTGTGCGGACACACGGTGGCCGGCCCGGCCCCGGACAAGTGCGTGGTGTGCGGCGCCAACGCCCGCGCCTTTGAAAAGATTGATTGACCCTTCGCAGTGATATAGCCATGAAACGATCCCCCCTGCTCACCGATGACGGCTACCTGATCCTGCGCCCGGAAGACGAACCGGGCCACGATGAAACCCTTGACGCCCCGGAGATGACCGCCCTGCTCCGCTTCGAGGAGACCAGCGACACCCTGCGCGGCATCCTCCATGACCTCGATCAGGAGGGAAGACTCGCGCAGGGGGCGGTGCTTATCGGCCGCAGCGGCCATTCCCAGGTGGGGCTCGATGTAACCCTGGCCGAGGGGGGGCTTGAGATCGACACCAGACGGCGGCGGGTGGAGGTGCCGGTGATCCTCACCTCCCTCAACCGCGCCCTGCCGGATATCTTCTTCGGCGAATTGAAAAATCTCTGCGAACGCGGGCAGCGTCCCCAGATCGCCCGTTTCTTCATCCCCATGGACAAGCCGCTGACCAAGGGCGAGATCGAAACCGCGATCAAGAACCACCATCTCCTGCTCCCCCAGGCCGCCAATATCGGCGAGGACGGCCTCATCGAACTGCCGCTGGTGGATATCCGCTACCTTCTCTCCACCGCCCTCTTCACCGCCGGGCTCAACGCCCAGCAGGTGCTGCTGCAGAGCAAGGGGGGGTTGAGCCTCATCCAGTACCGTTCGGCCCTGGGGCTGCCGCCCCTCCTCCATCCCGGCGAATTCCTGGTGGGGGCGGTCTGCATCTCGCTGGGGCCCTACCTCGCCCTCATCGAGCGGACCACCAGCCAGCCGGCGGTCTTTCATCTGGCGGCGCGGCTGCTTGATGCGGTGCGCACCTCCGGGGTCAGGGTGCCCCGGCAGGTGGAACTCTACAACGGCGGTGACGAACCTGTTGACCTGCGCACCCTTACCGTCGCCCTCCGCCTCTACCCGGCCGATCCAGCCACCGCCCGGGTGGCGGAACGGATCTTCATGCCGGAGCGGGCCGCCAAGATCATCCGCGACGGGGTCGATTTCGCCGATGTCACCGAGATCTTCAACGTCCGCGAATGCGACGCCCTCTTCGACAACCTGAGCAGCGGCCCCCTGGAACGGGGCAACTACGCCCGCATCCTCAGCCACAGCAAGGTGGTCGAGATTCCCAGGGTGATGGAGGAGGGGGAGTGGCACGAAAACGAACAGAACCGGGTGATCTACGAGGTGGTGCGCGGGCGGATCACCTCCGGGGTGCATACCGGCGACCAGATCCCCCCCGACCTGCGGCGCTTCATCGGCAGCCTCTCCTTCGTGGGCGGTGCCCAGGACCTGCGACAGGTCTATGTGGGCCACCGCTTCCCGGAGACCGACACCCTGCGGGTCCTCAAACGCAACGGGGTGGGGGTGTTCGTCGGCCGCGCCCTGCGCGAGGGCGGCGCCTGCGGCAGCGAACCGCAGCGCGAACACAACATCTACTTCGACCAGACCACCTATGAAACCTTCTGCGACCTCTCCTGCAAGGACGGGGTGCGGCTCTACATGCTCCACGAGCAGGAAGGGAAGCAGCCCCATGTCCGGGAATTCTACCGCGGCTTCTGGGTGACCAGAGAGGGGAAGGAACGGCTGCGCGAGAACCACACGGTGATCGCCATGTTCGGCTCCCATGTGGAGGGGATGGAGGAGGTGCTGACCGGCCAGGTGAAAAAATTCTTCGCGGCGGTGAACGATCTGCCCGCCATCGACGGCCGCCTGACCGTGAGCCACGGCGCCGGGCCCGGCATCATGCGGATCGCCGACGACGTGGCCGAAGAACTCGGCATCCTCCGCATCGGCGTGGGCATCGACAGCGAAAAGGTGGGGCAGAAGAGCAACATGCGGCCGCCGGTGATGGCCCAGTTCCTCAACTCGGTGCGCCATCTGCGCCAGAACATCCTCGACCGCACCTCGCTGTTCAAGATCTACAACATCGGCGGAATCGGCACCCTCGAGGAGATGCTCATCGCCATCACCAACCTCAAGCTCTTCGAGAGCCTGCCGGCGCCGCATATCTTCATCGATCCCTTCGGGCTCGGCGACAACTCCGGCCATCTCTGGGAAAAGGCCCTGGCACAGGTGCGGATCTCGGCCGAGATGAAACACATCGACGGCCGCGAGGTGCGCCTCGCCCCGGCCTGGCTGCCCCATTTCTGCCACCCGGTGCGGAGCTACGACGAGGCCTTTGAGATTATCAGGGATTTTGTCGACGATCCGGTCGCCTACTGGCGGCAAACCGGCATCGGCCACGAGGATCTGCGCACCGCCTTTGCCAATGCGGTGAAGGCGAAGGTGACCATCCCCCCCTACATGACCGAGGCGCTGGCCAGGGCAACGGGCGGGGGGGCGGTCTGAGTTCCGCTATAGACGGGGAAAGGGATTACGGAGGGGGCCCGGCGCAGCAAAGGGCTCAGCGCCATTCGACCTTGACGGCCTCCCGCGGCGGGATGCGGCGGTAACGGAACTTCGGGTAGCCCAGCATTAAGGCGCCGAAGACCTTGTGATCCGCCGGCAGCCCCAGGGCGTCGAC
>JAOUHH010000236.1 GCA_029865195.1 Desulfobulbaceae bacterium | reverse complement strand
AGGGCGAATGAAGGGCAAAACAGAGAAAATGCATTATCGATGCCTGCTCGTGCTGCTGGGTGCGGCGGTATTACTGGCATCCACAGGCTGTAATGCCGTCTTTTCATCACAGGCCGCCCCCGACCTCGGAATCAAGCGGCAAACCTTTGCCGCCCTCGCCGCGATCAAGAACGCCAAGCGTCAGGAGATCGTGCGGCATTTTCAGGAAATAAGAGCGGTGGCGCGGGGCATCACCGAAGATATGGTCATGGTTGACGGTTTCCTTTCCATGCAGCGGGGGGCAAGCGGCGCGAGTCGGGAATATACGGTTGCCGAGCGGTATGCCAACGTCTACGGCGATTTTTATGACATCCTCTTTGTCGATTCCGGTGGCTATGTCTTTCATTCGATCAAGAAAGAGCAGGATTACCACAGCAACCTCTTTGCGCCGCCCCTGCCAGGCAATGCCCTGGCCAAGGCATTGAAGCGGCCGGGCGACGAACATTTTGTTGAGTTTAACTATTACCAACCCTCCGAGGAGCCGGCGGCCTTTTTCACCGTTGCGTTGCAGGAGCAGGGGCGTCATCTGGGTTGGTTCGTGCTGCAGGTCGCCACCAACAGCACCAACCAGATTCTGGCCGACCGCGACACCATGGGGCGCACCGGCGAGGTCTATCTGGTCAACCAGGAAAACCTGATGCTCTCCGATTCACGCTTTATGGAGGATAGCACCATCCTCCGGCAGAAGGTGGATACCTTCGCGGTGCGGGAGGCGCTGCGCAGGAATTCCGGGGACAGCATCATCACGGACTATCGGGGGGTAAGGGTTTTCAGCTCCTATGAAAGATTCGAGGTCTTTGGCGTTGCCTGGATCATCATCGCCGAGATCGATGAAGATGAGGTCCTTACGGAGTTTTACAAAAAGCATAAAAACTATTTTCAGGGCGAGATTGTCAGCTATCTCTCGCGGGTGTCCCTGGTGTCGCGGGCGGAGTCCCGACCGCAGCCTGAGGAATTGCCACGGCAGCGCGTGGACATGAATGAGTTCGCCAGGGCGCAGGGCGGGAAACTGCTCGCCACCAGCGGCGTGGCAAGCTGCACCGCGATCGCCATTTATTATCCGGGCCGGTTTGGCTATCTGGCGCATATATCGCCCACCGACGAAATTTATCAGGATGGGGTCTTGACGAAATTTTTCCTTGGCCGCCATGCCCACAATTTTCTTGCTGAGTTGCTCGCAAAAATTGAATTTTTTGAAGTCTATCCGGCGGAGCAACGGCATCTGCGCGTGGCGATCATTGCTCCGCACAGCCGCAGTTTCGGCAAGGCGGTTGATGCGGCGTTGGCCCACAACCTGGATCTTGCCAATATTACCTTCATCTACGCAGCAGAGGCCTTGCAGGGCGAGGTTGTCATCGACGCACACGGTTCCCGCCTGGATGTGCGCTGGGCGAAAGAAAATCATGCATGGGCCGAAGACGGACTCCAGTGTGAGAATCTCTCCGAAATACTGAAGAAGATAATCCATTACGATGCCTGATGGTCGGTGTCGGTGCGGCCGTTATGCTGGTCGGCCGCCGGGGGGATACAGATTTCTGGATGCTCTTGTGTAAACCGGGTACCCTGAGCCGGTTTACACATGCAAGCGCCACCTTTCCCTTTAGCCGCCGGATACCCGCCATGAACTGGCTCGTCCTCTCCCTCTGTTCCGCCTTCTGTCTGGCCACCGCCGACACCGTTACCAAGCGCTACCTCTCCGCTTGTCGCCCAGGTGAAATGACCATCATCCGTTTCGGTTCCATCGGCGTGCTGTTGCTGCCGTTGTTGTTGGTGGAGCCGTGGCCGCAACTGCCGCAGGTGTTCTGGGGGCTGCTGGCAATCGCCGTTCCCATAGAGATTCTCGCCATGTGGCTGTATATGAAGGCCATCCGTGCTGCTCCCCTCTCGCACACCCTGCCGTATCTCGCCTTTACGCCGGTGTTCAACATCCTCACCGGCTATCTCGGCCTTGGCGAAACCGTGAGTCTGGTCGGCCTTGCCGGCATCCTGCTGGTGGTGAGCGGTGCCTGGCTGCTGAATCTGGGGCAGGGCGCCGACCGGCCCGGCAACCTGCTGTCGCCTTTCAAGGCCATAGTCAGGGAAGAAGGGTCGCGGTTGATGCTGATCACCGCCGCCCTCTACAGCGTCAACTCCGTGCTGGGCAAGGGGATGCTCGCCTACGCGCCGCCACTTTTCCTGGGGTCGTTCTATTTCTTTTTGATCGGCGTTGTTGCCTGGTGCATATTTGTTCGCAAAGGCGACGGCAGTTGGCAGTCGATCCGCAATCACCCGTGGGCGGCGCTTTTTGTCGGCATCTTCATGTCCGCCATGGTTCTCACCCATTTCTACGCCGTGATCAGGGTCGAGGTCGCTTATATGGTTGCGGTCAAGCGTACCAGCCTGCTGTTCGGCATCCTCTATGGCGCCTGGCTGTTCAACGAGAAGGGATTGGCGCGCCACTTGGTCGCCGGGGCATTGATGGTCGCCGGGGTGTTTCTGATCGCCCTGTGAGTAGGGAAGACTCGCGGCGGCGGGAAGGGCCGGCCTGTACTTCCGGCTTTCAATCATCGACGAATCTGGTATGTTATGCGGTGTCCGGTTGGGTGTGCCTGGGTATTGCGGCGGGCCGCTCTCGCGGCGAGATTCTTTTCATTATCTGTGCTTTTAGGGATTAATAACCATGCATCTCGGACATCTGTTGCGGGGGTGGGCCCTTCTGATTCTGGCCCCCGTGCTGACCATCATCACCAGCATCGCCGGTCTGGCGGGAACCATGCTTTTCGGCATGTCAGCCTCCTCGGCCCAGCGTTTCCCGCGTCTCTGGGCGAAGATACTCCTCGCCGTGAGCGGCGTTACCGTCACCATCAAGGGCGGCGGGTCGCTTGCGAACGGCAACCCCTATATCTTTGCCGGCAACCATCAGAGCCAATTCGATATCTTTGTTCTCCAGGGGTGCCTGGATCATGATTTTCGCTGGCTGGCCAAGCAGGAGCTGTTCGAGGTGCCGGTGTTCGGTGCGGCCATGCGGCGGGTGGGCTATATCCCGGTGGACCGCACCCACAGCCGGGCGGCGGTGAAGAGCCTCGATGAGGCGGCGCAGCGGATTGCCGCCGGCACCTCGGTGATCATCTTTCCGGAGGGGACCAGAAGTGGCGACGGCGAATTGCTGCCATTCAAGTCCGGGGCCATGGTGCTGGCCATCAAGGCGGGGGTGCCGGTGGTGCCGATGGCCATTGTCGGCACCCATGCCATTCTGCCGAAAGGGAGGTTGCTGGCCAAACCCGGCAAGGTGGTGATTCGCCTCGGCGAGCCCATCGAGACCAGTGGCTACAAGGCCAGCCAGAAGCATGAACTGGCGGAACGGTTGCAGGCGGCGGTGGCGGCCCTGATCGCCGAGGAGAAAGGCGGGGCCGCGGTGGCATAGGCGAGGTCAGGCCGGGTCGGCGGTGCAGAGGGCGTTATACAGCAGTCGGCCGCGGCCAGAATCCATCTCGGCGGCAAGCCCCACCGGCAGGGTGAGGTTTCGTTTGCCGTGTCCCACCGGGAAGTTGCCCCAGACCGGGATATTGCCGCCGGTCAGTTCCAGGGCGCGCCGCCAGATCGCCTCGGTGTCGCCGCACTCGGTAAATTCCCCCAGCAGCAGGCCTGCGATCTCCGTAAACTTCCCGGCCGTTGCCAGATGGGTGAGCATCCTGTCCACCCGGTAGGGCGCCTCGCCCACATCCTCCAGAAAAAGAATCGTCTGGCGCCAGTCGGGCTCGTACGGGGTGCCCACCAGATGACAGAGGTTGGTGAGGTTGCCGCCCAGCAGGCGGCCCTTGGCGTTGCCGTCGGCAAGGATCTCCAGCCGCTCCGGCCGGATCGGCTCCGGGGGGCGGGGGCTGGCGATGGTGTCGAACAGGCTGGTGCGCGAATCCTGGTCGCAGGTGGCGAGGGTGGAGACGGTGGGGCCGTGAAAGGTGAGCAGATCGGCGCCCTTGCCCACCGCGCAGAGCAGGACGGTGATATCGCTGAATCCCACCAGGATCTTGGGCTGGGCGCGGATCAGTTCCATGTCGAGGTGGGCGGCGATCCTGAGTGAGCCGTAGCCGCCCCGGGCGGCGAAGAGGGCCTTGATCTCCGGGGCCGCCCACAGGGTGTTGAATTCCTCGGCCCGGCGGGCGTCTTCGCCG
>JAOUHH010000235.1 GCA_029865195.1 Desulfobulbaceae bacterium | reverse complement strand
CGTCGGCAACCCGACGCTGGCCGGACGCTTCACCGCATCAAGCCAGCCGACCCCCGGCTTCGGCTTCACCGACTCCGCCTACTGGTTCCGCTTCACCGTCGCCAACCACCTTTCTGAATCGAGCCACTACTACCTCGAGGTGACCTACCCGCTGCTGGACCATATCGATCTCTACACCCCGACCACCGACAACGGCTACAAGGTGACCCGCGCCGGCGACCAGTTGCCCTTCTCCGCCCGCAAGCTGCAATACCGCAACAACGTGTTCGATATCCTGCTCACCCCGGCAACCCAGCAAACCTATTACATCCGCTGCCAAACCACCAGTTCGATGAACATCCCCATCCTCCTCCTTTCGCCACGGGGGCTCTCCAAGCGGGTCAACGCCGAACAGACCATGCTCGGCCTCTACTACGGCATCCTGCTGGTGATGCTCATCTACAACCTTTTCATCTATATCAGCATCCGCGACGTCACCTACCTCTTTTACGTCTTTTTCATCGGCTCCTATCTCTTTTTCCAGCTCAGCCTCAACGGCGTCGCCTTTCAGTATTTCTGGCCCAACGCCCTCTGGTGGGCCAACATCAGCCTGCCATTTTTCATCTTTATCGCCTATTTCTTCGCGGCCCAGTTCACCCGCTACATCCTCGACACCCCCCGCAACACCCCGCGCATGGACAAATTGATCCTCGCCTGCATGGCGGTGTCGGCCTTCGGCGCCGGGCTGTCGCTGCTGGTCAGCTATTCCATCAGCATCCGCTTCGCCACCATCCTTTCCCTTTCGGTGCTGATCCTCTTCATCAGCGGCCTGCTCTGCACCATCAAGGGCTATCGCCCTGCCCGCTACTATTTCATCGCCTGGTCGGTCTCGCTGCTGGGCATCGCCATCTATGCCCTCAAAACCTTCGCCATCCTCCCCCACACCTTCATCACCAACTGGGGCATCCAGATCGGCTCGGCCTGGGAGGTTATCCTTCTCTCCCTCGGCCTCGCCGACCGCCTGCAGATGATCGAGGCCGAAAAAAAACAACTTCAGGCCGAGTATGCGGTGCAACTCCAAAACGCCAACCTGGAACTGGAACGCAGCAACATCAAACTGGAAACCTTCAACCAGGAACTGGGGCAGCTGGTTGAGGAACGAACCGCCGACCTGCGCCTGCTCAACGAAAACCTGTTCAAGGAGGCCACCGAGCGGAAATTCGCCGAACAGCAGGCCGAGGCGGCCAACCAGGCCAAGTCGGAATTTCTTGCCAACATGAGCCACGAAATCCGCACCCCGATGAACGCCATCATCGGCATGACCAGCCTCGCCTTCAAGCTGGAACTGCCGGGCAAGCTGAGAACATACCTGGAGATCATCGAGAACTCGTCACTGTCGCTGCTCTCGGTGATCAACGACATCCTTGACTTCTCGAAAATCGAGGCGGGCAAGCTCGCCATTGAAGAAAACCTCTTCCCCCTCCACGAATTGCTGGAACGGCTGGCCGACCTCTTCAGCCGCCAACTCGGACAAAAGAACCTCAACCTCATCTTCGATATCGACGAGAATATCCCCAATCTGCTGATCGGAGACATCCACCGGCTGCAGCAAATCCTCGTCAACCTGATCGGCAACGCGGTCAAATTCACCTCGGAAGGCCAGATCCTGCTCACCATCCGCCGCCGGCAAACGGCGGCGGAAACAGTGCTGCTCGCCTTTGCGGTCAAGGATACCGGCAAGGGCATCCCCAAGAAAGTGCAGGGAAAACTCTTCTCCGCCTTCACCCAGGGAGACGGCTCCACCACCAGAAACTTCGGCGGCACCGGCCTGGGTCTTGCCATCAGCAAACGGCTGGTGACGATGATGGGTGGCGAAATCGGCCTGGAAAGCGAGCCGGGCAAGGGCTCCACCTTCTTCTTCACCATCAGGCTTAAGCATCTGGCAACGGCAAGCGCGCCGGCCTTGTCCTTGCCGGCGACGCTGCGCGGCCTGAAAATCCTCATCGCCGACGCCAACCCCGACAGTCGCGCCACCCTGGCCAAGACCCTCCGCGGCTGGGGCTTTACGCCGGCAACAGCCGCGCCCGGCGACGATGCCCTCCTGCAACTGCGCACGGCGCAAAACGATGCGCCATTCCACCTGCTGCTGCTCGATGCCATCCTCGACACCCGCGAGAACCTCGATTTCGCAAGAACCGTCCGCAGCGACGCGCAGTTGCGCCACCTGCCGATCCTGCTGATGAGCGCCATCGGCAAGGACCTCGACGCCGCGCAGGCGGCATGCGACGGCCTGATCAACAAACCGATCAAACCAAAGGCCTTGCTCCGCGCAATCATGGAGCTGTTCGGGCATGCCGCGCAAGAGTATGAAAAGCCCGACCGCCCCGAGACCGAGACCACGGATCTCGCCGGGATGCGCATCCTGCTCGTGGAGGACAACATAACCAATCAGATTGTCGCCAAAGCAATGCTGAAGAATTACGGCCTTGCGGTCGACATCGCCGAAAATGGAAAAGAGGCGCTACGAGCACTCCAAGAAAACCGCTATGACGCGGTCCTGATGGATGTGCAGATGCCGGAGATGGACGGACATGAAGCCACCAGACGGATCAGGGCCGAACTGGGGCTGAACGATCTGCCGATTATCGCCATGACCGCGGGAGCTATGATCGGCGACCGCGAAAAATGCCTCGACGCCGGGATGAACGATTACATCAGCAAGCCCATCGACTGCTCGCTGCTGCAGGCGTGTCTGCGAAAATTTCTCCACCGCCCGCTTGCCTCCGCGACCGCGCCGGCCGACGCAACCGCCCTGCCGCCCGGGATACCTCCCGCCATGCCGGGTCTTGAAATCGCCACCACCCTCACCCGGATGGAAAACGACTGGGAACTGTATATCTCGACCATCGTCGAATTCCCCTCTTTCTACGGCGACAGCCCGGAGCAGCTCGAAAAATCATTGGCCGAGGAGGATTATGATTCCGCGCGGCGGCTTGCCCACACCCTCAAGGGCCTGGGAGCCACCTTCGGCATGGAATCGGTTCACGCCACGGCGCTGGCCATCGAAACGATGCTCAAGGAGGGGCAGGCCACCGCCGCCATCTCCCCCCGGATTGAAGCGTTGCGGGGGCAACTGCGCGAGGTCGAGGCCGCCATCCAAGAGCTTGTCCGGCTGACGCCGGCCGACCTGCTGCCGCCGGCGGAGAGCCTTGCCGCCACAACATCGTAACCCGCCACGCATCTTCACCGCCGCACCGGATAATCACCATGCCGACAACCACACCCACCCCGCCGACCACCCTCAACCGGATGATCGACGAAAGCTGTCAACGCTTCGCCCCCTTGCCGGCGCTCTCCATGCCCATGGAGAAACCGCTTTCCTACGGCGAACTGCACGAAAAAATCATCCAGACCAGCGGCCTCCTGCAGGGTTTTGCCGTCCGCGCGGGTGACCGGGTCGCCATCCTCGCCGACAACTCGCCGGAATGGATAATCGTCTATTTTGCCGTCGTCCGGCTGGGCGGGGTCGTCGTCCCCATGCTGCCGGATTTCCTGGCCCCGGACATCCACCACATCCTGCGGGAGACCGAGGCGAAACTGCTCTTCATCTCCGCTCGCCAGCTACCCAAGGTAGAAGAGTTTCAAGGCAATACCCTCAAACGCATCATCGCCCTCGACCCACCCGCAAGCACGGACCAGGCCGTGCCCTCCCTGGCCGGACTGCTTGCGCAAACACCACGTTTTTCCCTGAAAATCCTGACCCAGGTCAGAAAGGCGGCGGACCGGATCAAGGCCAGCGACGCGGCGGCGATCATCTACACCTCCGGCACCTCTGGGCATTCCAAGGCGGTCATCCTGAGCCACGGCAATCTCGCCGCCAATGCCGCGGCCACCTCGCATCTGGCGGCCATAGACGCTGGCTGGACCTTTCTTTCGCTGCTGCCGCTGGCCCACGCCTATGCCTTTACCGTCAACTGTTTGGTGCCGCTTGGCCACGGCAGCCGCATCGTTTTCGCCGGCAAACCGCCGACGCCGACCATGCTGGAGCGCATCTGCAAGGCGGAAAAACCGGCCGTGGTCTGCCTGGTCCCCCTGATCATCGAGAAAATATACAAAAAACGGATCCTGCCACGCCTTGAGAACAATCCCTTCCTCAAGGCGGCGAGCAAGCTGCCTGGCCTCAATACCGTCGTCTACCGGCAGATGGGCAAGCGGCTGCTGCGCGTCCTCGGCGGCGATATCCGGCTT
>JAOUHH010000234.1 GCA_029865195.1 Desulfobulbaceae bacterium | reverse complement strand
ACCAACCGGGAGATGAGTAAAACACTGGCCCGTGTGTTGCGCCGCCCGATGTTTCCCGCCGCGCCGGCGATGCTGGTCAAACTGGTTCTGGGGGAATTCGGCTCGGTGCTCCTTGAGGGCCAGCGCGTGGTGCCAGAAAAACTCACAGCCAACGGCTTCAGCTTCAGCCAGCCCAACATCGAATCGGCCTTCAGAAAGGTACTCATTACCCCTTGAGACACCTGTTTGCCCAAGCAGAGCAACAAAAACTTGCTTTATCCAGCCAACTTCCTTAACTTGTTCTGCTGAGTCGTCAAGGTCATACCAACCCACAACCCAAAACGCCTTGGGTGATCAAGCACGCTTATGCCGCAACGAACGAAATTTGTACATCATTTTGACCTGAAACCCGCCTTTGCCGGCCCCCACAGCGACATCCGAAACAATTCGGCCACACATCCCATAACCATGGTATCAACTTGAAATCAGTACGAAAAAGAAACTTGATGATCCTGATTGTGGTCTGGCTCTGTATCCCCGGGCTGTTTCTGTACAACATGGAGATGAGCACCAGGGCCGAGGAAAGGCGTCTGGCGCAGAGCACCGCCAAGGCATTTTTCCAACAGATCGTGATCAGCCGCCTGTGGAACGCCTCCCACGGAGGAGTCTATGTCCCGGTTACCACCACCTCGCCTCCCAACAAATACCTGCCGGCAGAAAATCGGGTTCTAACCGCTGACAACGGCACCAAGCTTGCCTTGATCAATCCGTCCTACATGACCAGGCAGTTGGCCGAACTGGCCCATCAGTATGAGAACGGTATTCAGTTCCACCTTACTAGCCTCAATCCAATTCGACCCGAGAACAAGCCGACCGAGTGGGAGGAAAAATGGCTCAAGGCCTTCGAGCAGGGAAGCAAATCCGAGGGTGAATTCTTCAATGACGGCAATACCACCTGGTTCCGCTACATGGAACCTCTCCTGACCGGCAAAGAATGTCTGCAATGCCACGCCCAACACGGTTACAAACGAGGAGACATCCGTGGCGGACTCAGCGTCTCGGTGCCCTACCCCACCCACAACCATCTCCACCTGTTTGTTGGCTATGGCGCGGTGGTGCTCATCGGACTCGCCTTGATCATCCTCGGCGTCAACTTCTACGATCGCAAGCGGCGACTGTTCGAAGCCACCTTTAACAGCCCGGTGCCAACCTGCGTCACCGATCAGAATTTCACCATCCTGATGGCCAACCAGTCCTATTGGGACGAATTCGGCGCCCACCCGCCCGACAAACAGAAGGTCATTTGCTACGAACACCGGCCGGGAGAATCCTGCCATACCGAAAACTGCCCCCTCACCCGCATCATGGCCGGCTCTAACAGTTTCGCCTATGAGGCCAGCAAGAAAAAGGGGGGAACCAACCAATACTTCATCGTCACCTCCAAACCGCTTTTTGACGCCAAGAATAAGCCGATCGGGATCATCGAAAGCTTTCAGGAGATAACCGAGCGCAAACAGGCGGAGGAGGCACTGGCCGCCTCCAACCGCAAACTTGAATCCCTCAGCAACACCGACGGCCTCACCGGTATCGCCAACCGCCGACACTTTGACGAGGTGCTGGCACGGGAATATGCCCGGCATGCCCGTTCCGGGGCAAAACTCTCCCTGATTCTGCTGGATATCGACTACTTCAAATCATTCAACGACTGTTATGGCCATATTGCCGGCGACGAGTGCCTGCAAAGGGTTGCCAAGGTGATCGACACCCATGCTGCGCGGCCCGCCGACCTTGCCGCCCGATACGGCGGCGAGGAGTTTGCCTGTATCCTGCCGGAAACCGACCGCAGGGGCGCGCTTGCCATCGCCGAGAAGATACGTCTGGGTATCATGGACCTCGCCATACCGCACCAGAGATCCCAGGTGGCGGCATGCGTCACCGCAAGCCTCGGCGTCGAGACTGTTCAATGCCGCACCGGCGGGTCGGCCCTGGAACTCCTCACCCAGGTCGACGAACTGCTTTACTGCGCCAAATCCTCCGGTCGCAACCGGATAGAGAGCGCGGTGCCAAGCGAGATGGAAGAAGAACTCAAGACCAAACTCGTCCAACTGGCCTGGAAGGATTCCCTGGCCTGCGGCAACGAGGTGATCGATGCAGAGCATCAGGCCCTCTTCCACATCTCAAACAAACTGCTGGAAGCGGTTCTTGCCGGTCGGCCGAACACGGAAATTTCTATGATCATTGGTCGACTGTTCACGGATATCAGCCAACATTTTCAGAATGAAGAAGCGATCCTGAAGGAAATCGACTTTCCCAACCTGGCCCAACACGCCGAGGCACACGCCAAACTGCTCACCAAGGGCCTAGCCTTGGCAAAGGGATTCAAAGCCTCCACGCTTACCGCCGGCGATGTTTTCCAGTTTCTCGCCTATGAGGTGGTCATGCTGCACATGCTGAAGGAGGATCGGGAGTTCTTCCCTTACATCAACGATGAGAGTGCAACGGGAAAAGAATCATAATCCAGGAAATCCGGTGGACGAAGAGCTGCGCCGGGAGGCGATTTGCTACTATGAAGGCGCAAGCCTCCGCTACAAGCACAACCTCTATCGCCGGCCATAACACGAGCGGGGATCAGTCCAAAAAAAGGGGCTGCACCGGCATCGGCCGGAACAGCCCCTTTTCAGACACGGTGACCGAGACAGGCTCGGTCAGACAAAAACCACTGTCTAATAATTCTTGTCGGCATAGGCGAGCCAGCCGCCGGCCATGACCAGTTCCTTATCGAAGGAATTGAGGGTAAAGTCAAAGACCACTTCCTTGTTGCCCTTGGCGACAAGCTTGCCGTTCTCAACGTCAACGGCGATCTCGACCGTATCACCCAGCGAGAAGAGGATGTTGATATCCTCCTTGGGCAACTCGATGGCGAGCATCCCGCAGTTGAACATGTTCTGCCGGAAGATGCGTGCGAACGATTCGCCGATCACCACGTTGATGTCGTTGACCTCAAAAACCCACACCGCGTGTTCGCGGGAGGAGCCGCAGCCGAAGTTGGCGCGGGTGACGATCACCGCCGCATCCTGGGCCGCGTCGGACCTGGGGTCAAAACCGCCCAGTTTCAGATCTTCCAGCATAAAGGGCTGCAGGGCCATCTTGGTGTTTTCGGTAAGGTACTTGGCCGGGATGATCTCGTCGGTATTGATATCATTTCTGTCCAGAAACAGGGCTGGACCGCCGAATTCTTTCATAACTTCCTCCGTTAACGGTCGATGACCGGATTACAACATTTTCCGTGGGTCGGTGATATGGCCTGCCACCGCGGCGGCGGCGGCCGACAGTGGGCTCATCAGATGGACGATGCCGCCCTTGCCCATCCGGCCGTTAAAATTCCGGTTGGTGGTGGAGGCACAGATCTCTCCCTCGGCCAGAACCCCGTTGCTCATCCCCAGACACGCCCCGCAGGTGGGGTTAGTGACGCAGAAACCGGCATCCATGAAGATCTTGATGATCCCCTCCGCCAACGCCTGTGAATAAACGGCGGGGGTGGCCGGAGAAACGATGCCGCGCACGGTGGCGGCGATCTTGTGATTCTTGAGGATCTTCGCCGCCTCGCGCAGATCCGAGATCCGGCCGTTGGTGCAGGAGCCGATGTACACCTGGTCCAACGGCGTCCCTTCCATCTCGGTGATGTCCTTCACCTCGTCGGGCTTGTAGCCGTAGGTCACCTGCGGCACCAACGTGGAGACATCGATGGTCATCTCGCTGTGATAGACGGCATCGGGGTCGGAATGCCATTTCTTGAAATCGTTGACCGCCGCCTCGAGATTGGGATAATCGCCCTGAATGAAAGGCCAGAGGTATTCGGCGGTGACCCGGTCGGGCATACAGATGCCGCAGGTGCCGCCAGCCTCGATGGCCATGTTGCAGAGGGTCATCCGTGATTCCATGCTCATCTGATCAACCACCGGCCCGACGAACTCCATCACCTTGTCGGTGGCGCCGTTGACGGTAAGCTGCTTGATGATCTTGAGGATCACGTCCTTGGCGTAAACGCCCGCGGGCATCTCGCCGACGACGTTGATCCGCATGGTTTCAGGCATCCGGAAGGAACAGACCCCTTTCAGGATGCCGACCTCGAGATCGGTGGTGCCGATCCCGGCCGCAAAGGCGCCAAAGGCCCCATGGGTGCAGGTATGGGAATCGCCCATAATCACCGTGTAGCCCGGCCGGACAAACCCCTTCTCCGGGAAGAGGGCA
>JAOUHH010000023.1 GCA_029865195.1 Desulfobulbaceae bacterium | reverse complement strand
CTACAACTCGGAAACCAACGCCCTGCAAACGGTACGCGCCTTCGGCTACGAGGATTTCAAGGGGAGGCTTTCCTGATGGACAGCGCACACCGTTTTCTCGATTCGGAGGCCCCGCATCTCGCCGCCGATCAATGCCTGTTTCAGGTGATTCCGGCCCCCTACGAAAAAACCGTCTCCTACGGCGGCGGCACCGCGCAGGGCCCGTCAGCGATCATCCTGGCCTCGGGGCAGCTCGAAGCCTATGACGGCGCAAGTTGCCCCTGCGAGCAGGGCATCCACACCCTGCCGCCCGCGCCAACCCTCCAGGCCATTGAATCCGCCGTTGCCGGTGTGGCGGCCATGGGCAAGATCCCGGTGCTGCTGGGCGGGGAACACACCGTCACCTACGGGGCGCTGAAGGCCCTGCGGGATGCGGGCGAGACCTTCGGGGTAATCCAGTTCGACGCCCATGCCGATCTCCGCGACACCTACGAGGGCGACCCGTTCAGCCACGCCTGCGTCATGCGCCGCGCTCTCGACATGGACCTGCCCTTGCTGCAAATCGGTGTGCGCGCCCTCTCCCCGCCCGAGGTGGAATTGCGAAAAAACCGCGCCATCCACCATTACGATGCCGACCTGATCGGTCGCCACGGCTTGCCCTCGCCGCTGGTCCCGGCCGATTTCCCCCAGAAAGTCTACATCACCTTTGACGTTGACGGCCTCGACCCCTCCATCATGGCCGCCACCGGCACCCCGGAACCGGGCGGCCTTACCTGGTGGCAGGCCATGGACTGCCTCGCCGCCATCACCTCCGCCCGCACCGTCATCGGCTTCGACGTGGTTGAACTCGCACCCATCAAAGATCTGCACGCCCCTGATTTCACCGCCGCCCGGCTGGTTTACAACCTGATGGGCTATATCACCAGAGCCAGGGCGACAAACAAAACGAAATAAAAAAATATCCCCTTGTCTTTCCCGAGAAAGAAATTATCTTGGCTGCAGATTAATTAAGTATTTAGTTGAATACCTGCATACTGTCTGATAAGGTTCTCCCTCGCCCTCCGGCATCCTGGTTCTCCAGACCCTGCGCAGCGGGTGGCGATACCCTGCCGGCCATGAAAAAGAGCTTTTACGCGGATGTACGTTGGTGTAGATATAGTTAGGAAGTCACCGGTTGCCGCGCTTCCCTAGAGCCAGCCGGGGAAACCCATTGCGCACCAACACGGATCTTCGGTATTGTAACCATGCCAAAAAAATTTAACGGACGTCAGAAACCAACCGCCATGCCAAACGGAAAATCACCCCTGTTCGCCCTTGCCCTGTCCCTGCTCATCGCCTTCTCGCCAGCCGTGTCGACAGCGGAGGAGCAGCCGGTACCCGAGGTCTGGACGGTGCGGCAGGCAGTGCGGTTCGCCCTTGAGAGCAGCCCGGACAGCCGCATCATCCGGCAGCGTATCGACGCCGCCCGCGCCCTGGTGCAGCAGACCCGCGCCGCCTTCTACCCACGGATCGGGGTGAGCGGCCAGTACAGCCAGACCGACAACCCCATGTACTCCTTCGGCAACATCCTCACCCAGGGCGAATTCAACCAGGCTATCAATTTCAACGATCCCGGCCGCACCGACGATCTCAACCTGTCCGCCAATATCGAGTATCGGCTCTACAACGGCGGGCGCGACCTGGCTGGCCTTTCCGCCGCCAAGGCCGGTGCCGAGGCCGCCACCAATGACTATCAAGCCCTGCAGGGGCGGCTTGGCTTCGAGGTGGTGCGCGCCTTCTTCTCCATCGTGCAGGCCGAGGAAACCGTGCAATCCCGACAGTCACAGATGGATGCCATCAATGCCTCGTTGGCGGTGGCCAAGGCGCGTTTTGAGGAGGGGGTGCTGCTGCGCTCCGAACTGCTCAACCTCAAGGTACAGGAGGCCAACGCCCGTGAGAACCTGATCGTCGCCCGCCACGGCCTGGAGCTTGCCAAGCGTGGTTTCAATAACCTCCTTGGCCTCAAGGGAGGCGACGTTCGCCTCGACCCGCTGCAGGACCAAGCGGTCACCCCGCCCGCCGACGCGGGTTATACCGGTCGGCCCGAGTTGCAGGGCATTGACGCCCTCATCCGTGCCGCCTCCGCCCGCCTGCGCCAGGCGGAAGGAAATCGCTACCCCACCGCCGACGCCTTTGCCTCCTATCAAACAGACAAGGGTTACGACTCCCTCCATGGCTCCGGCAACTCCTGGCTGGCCGGGGTGCGGCTGAACTACACCCTCTTCGAAGGCAATCGCAGCGGCGCGTTGGTGGCCGAGGCCCGCAGCCGCTTGAACGAAGCCCGCGAACAGAACCGCAAACTCGATCTCGCCATCGCCCTTGAGGTGGAACAGGCCCGGCTTGCCCTGATCCAAGCCGAGGAACGGCTGGCGGTCACCGGCAAGATGGCGGAACTGGCACTTGAGAACGCCCAGATCAACCGGGAACGCTTCAAGGAAGGGGTCGTCCTTTCCGCCGACCTGATCGAGGTAGAAAACCGGCTCACCGACGCCCGTGTCCACCAGACACAGGCCAAGGCAGGCCGCCGCATCGCAATCGCCGATCTGCGCCGGGCAATGGGGCTCGGCCAATTTGATGAGCCGACCGCGCCGGGGGCTGCGGAACCGGCCACGACGGAAAGCAACCAGCTGAAGGGAGGCGGGAACTGACCATGCCGCGACTACATACATACGCCATCGCTCTGACCTGTGCACTGCTGTTGCTGCCAGGCTGTAAGGGCGAAAAACATGAGACCGCGCCGCAAGGCAAGGCCCTGGCCGAAGTACAGGTAAAGATCGCCCCGGTGGGACTCAACGCCGCCGGTGCGCAGATCGAGGTGTTGGGCACCGTCACCCCCACCGAGCGGGCGGTAATCGCCGCCAAGGTCACCGGCACCATCGCCAGAATGCCGGTGGGGCTTGGTTCGTCGGTCAAACAGGGACAACTGCTGGTCGTAATCCATGCCGACGAGATCGCCGCCAAGCTCAGCCAGGCGCGTACGCAGCTTGAACAGGCCAAACGCAATCTCGACCGGGAAACCCGCCTGCTCGCCAAGGATGCCTCCACCCAGGAAACGGTCAAATCCATGGAAGAGGCGCATCGGATGGCCCAGGACGGCTATCGCGAGGCCAAAACCATGACCGGCTACGCCAGCATCACCGCCCCCTTTGCCGGCCAGATCACCGCCAAAACGGCCAACGCCGGCGACCTTGCCACCCCCGGCCTGCCGCTGCTGGTCCTTGAAAACAACCGCCGTCTGCAGGTGGTCACCGCCGTGCCCGAGTCCCTGATGATGAACATCCATCCCGGCGACCGGCTGCCGGTCCACATCCAGGCTGCCGATCTGGTCGCCACCGGCGTTGTCGCCGAGGTCGCACCGGCGGCCGACCCGGCTACGCGCACCGCGCAGGTAAAGATCGACCTTGCCCCCTCGCCCAAACTGCGCTCCGGGCAATTCGCCCGCATCGCCCTTGCCGGCGACGGCGCCCAGACCCTCTTCATCCCTGCCGCGGCGGTGGTTCCCTTCGGCCAGATGGACCGGGTCTTCGTGGCCCGCGACAACAAGGCCGAACTCCGGCTGGTGCGCCTCGGCCAGCGCCGGGGCGAGATGGTTGAAATCCTCTCCGGCCTCAACCCGGACGAACAGGTGGTGATTGAAAACAATCGCCACCTCGCCGACGGACAACCCCTCGATATCAAGCCATGAGCGATCATACCTCCCCGACACCCCAGCCAGGGTTTGCCGGCCGCATGGCCGCGACCTTTGTCGACTCGAAACTCACCGCCATCGGCCTCATCGCCTCCCTGCTTCTGGGATTGATGGCCATCGTACTGCTGCCCCGCGAGGAGGAGCCGCAGATCAAGGTGCCGATGATCGACGTGCTGGTCTCCATGCCCTGTGCCTCCGCCAAGGAGGTGGAGCAGCAGGTCACCATCCCGATGGAGAAACTGCTCTATGAGCTCCCTGGCATCGAATACATCTATTCCACCTCCATGCCCGGCCGCGCCATGCTGGTGGCAAGGTTCTACGTGGGCGAGGACCCGGACAAATCGGTGGTCCAGCTCAACCAGAAGCTTGCCACCAACCTCGACCGCATCCCCAAGGGGGTCTCACCGCCGCTGGTGAAACCCCATACCATCGACGACGTGCCGGTGCTGGCCCTGACCTTCCATGGCCCCGGCTACGATTCCTTCACCCTGCGGCGGCTCGCCGCCCAGGTAGACGACTCGGTGAAGAGCATTTCCGAGGTGGCTGAAACAAAGATCATTGGCGGCAGCCGCCGGCAGGTACGGATCGCCTTCGACCCCATCGCCCTGGCCGCCCGCCATCTCACCCCTGACGACATCGCCGTTCATCTCCAACAGGCCAACCGACGCACCCAGTCCGGCTCACTGCTGTCGATGAACAAGGAAATAGTGGTGCAGACCGGCAACTTCCTCACCTCCGCCCAAGAGGTCGGCCGGGTGGTGATCGGCGTCTTCGGCGGCAAACCGGTCTATCTCGACGAGGTGGCTTCCGTCACCGACGGCCCGGAGGAACCCGGCACCTACGTACTCTACGGCAAGTCCGGCAGCCACGGCGACGAGGCGGCGGTAACCCTGTCGGTTGCCAAACGGCCCGGCGCCAATGCCGTGCACGTGGTCGACACGGTGCTGGCCAAGATCGACAGCCTCAAGGGAACACTGATCCCCAACGGCGTCACGGTGAGCGTCACCCGCGACTACGGCAAGACCGCCGCCGAGAAATCCAACGAACTCCTGCTCCACATGGGCATCGCCGTTTTCGGGGTGGCGGTGCTGATCCTCTTCTTTCTGGGTTGGCGGGAATCGACCATCGTCATGCTGGCCATCCCCTCGACGCTGGCGCTCACCCTGCTCCTGTTCTACCTGTATGGCTATACCCTCAACCGGATCACCCTCTTCGCCCTGATTTTCTCCATCGGCATCCTGGTGGATGACGCCATCGTGGTGGTGGAAAACATCGTCCGCCACATGCGACTCCCCTCCAATCGCGGCAAATCGCTGACCGCGGTGGCGGTGGAGGCGGTGATCGAGGTGGGCAACCCCACCATCCTCGCCACCTGGGCGGTCATCGCCGCCATCCTGCCGATGGCCTTTGTCGGCGGCCTGATGGGCCCCTACATGCGACCGATCCCCATCGGCGCATCCGCGGCGATGATCTTCTCGCTGATAATCGCCTTTACCATTACCCCATGGGGAGCGGTGCGGATCCTGAAACGGAAAGGCTCCACCGCCGAGAGCGGCACCGAAGGCGATGATGATCATGACCACGCCCCGGACGATTTCTTCACCCGCCTCTACCACCGGGTGATGGACCCCTTGCTGCACCACAGCGGCTGGCGGCTGATCTTCTTCGTCGCCATCACCGTCATGCTGCTCGGCACCTGTTCGATGGTCTACTTCGGCTTGGTCAAGGTGAAAATGCTGCCGTTCGACAACAAGAGCGAGTTCCAGGTGATCCTCGACATGCCCGAGGGGTCTCCCCTTGAAGAGACCACCCGGGTGGCCAGGGAGATGGCCGCGGTGGTGGTGAAGGATCCCGAGGTGGTCGATTATCAGATCTACGCCGGCACCGCCTCGCCCTATAACTTCAACGGACTGGTGCGCCACTACTTCATGCGCGGCGGGTCGGAGAAGGCGGACATCCAGGTGAACCTGCGCCCCAAGGAAGAGCGGAGCCTGCAGAGCCACGATATCGCCAAGCGGGTGCGGCCGGCACTGGCGGCCATCGCCAAAAAATACGGCGCGGCCATCGCCGTGGCCGAGGTCCCCCCCGGCCCGCCGGTGCTGCAGACCCTGGTGGCCGAGATCTACGGCCCGGATGATGATTCGCGGGTACGGCTCGCCACCAAGGTCAAGGATATCCTCCATACCACTGCCGGCGTGGTTGATGTGGACTGGTACCGTGAGGCGGAACGGACCAAGACCGTGCTCTCGGTCGACAAGGAAAAGGCGGCCCTAAACGGGATCTCGGAGGAGCAAGTGGCGCGGGCGGTGCAGACGGCAATCCATGGCGCCGACATCGACATCTTCCACCAGCCGGCCGACAAGGAACGCATCGACGTCATCCTCCAGCTGCCCCGCGCCCAACGGGCCCGCGTGACCGGGGTGCTCAATATCGGGCTGCGCTCGGAACAGAACCCGAACGCGCCGCTGGTGCCGCTTCGCGAGTTGGTGCAGGTCAGCGAGCAACCGATTGAGCAGCCCATCTACCACAAAAACCTGAAACCGGTCATCTACGTCACCGGCGACGTGGCCGGGGCCGTGGAAAGCCCGGTCTACGCCATCTTCGCCATGAACGACAAGCTGGCCCAGCTCGACGGGCGGGAATTCGGCGGCAGCGAGCAGAAGATCACCATCCACAACATCGAACAACCCTTCACCGAGGCGCAACCGGCAATGAAGTGGGACGGCGAATGGCATATCACCCTTGAGGTCTTCCGCGACCTGGGTCTTGCCTTCTGCGCGGTGATGGTGCTGATCTACATGCTGATGGTGGGCTGGTTCAAGGACTACATCACGCCGCTGGTGGTGATGGCGGCCATCCCCTTCTCGCTGATCGGCATCCTGCCGGCGCACTGGGCCTTGAACGCCTTCTTCACCGCCACCTCGATGATCGGATTCATGGCCGGGGCCGGGATCGTGGTTCGTAACTCCATCATCCTGGTGGATTTCATCGAATTGCGGGTGAGCCACGGCCTGCCGCTGGCCGAGGCGGTGGTGGAGGCTGGCGCGATCCGCTTCCGGCCCATGCTGCTCACCGCGCTGGCGGTGGTGGTGGGCGCCTCGGTAATCCTGGCGGATCCCATCTTCCAGGGACTTGCCATCTCGCTGATGTTCGGCGAGATCGCCTCGCTGCTGATCAGCCGCATGGCGGTACCCGTGCTCTACTACATGATCAAGAAACGTGGCGGCGAAAAACCCGCGTTGACCTGATTATGCCCTGAAGCGGATACACCGCCAGACCGAAAACATCTTCACGGGACCACCGCAGCTACCACCTGCACCAAACGAAAAAAAAGGGAATCAGCCGTAACAGGCTGATTCCCTTTTTTCGTGGTGACCCCAAGGGGACACAAACCCCTTCCACAAGCGTGAGAGGGAACCGGCAAGCGCACATTGCACATTATTTCAACATCTTACAAATTATTAAAAAACGTTTACAACCACCACCAACCACCAAAAAAACCACCGGGATTACCACTTTACATCTTCGCGATACCGAATTCTAACCGCCAGCATCACGCATATCTTCACGGGTATATTTACCCAAGACTACTCAAATGACGCCCTAACCTATCCTGACGCCCCACCCCATCCTTCCCTGATAAAGACAAATCAGGCAAAGCTCTCCTTTTTGTGGTAGTATGCAATATATTCTCCACCTCCGAATTTCCTGGCATTTCTCTTGCCGGACAGCAGGAGGTGCTCCATGGTCCCTGAAGGACGGACCCCTCCCCTCGATATTTTCACTATACCTTGGCAAGTATTGCCAGGCAGCATTGATCCGGTTTAGTCCAACGGCCTGCACAGGGTGGGCCGAAGACCACCTATCAAATATTGGGAGCCAAGACCATGACCAAAGAACGATCCAGCAACCGGGAAGGAAAGAAGAAACCGGCCATGACCACGAAAGAAAAGAAGGCTGCGAAGAAAACCAAGAAGGACTCCAAGATCCAGATAGTCTTTGACAAGACAACGTAAAGACCGCGATCTTACAGCGGGCTGAAGCTCGTGTGACGCCAGATCATTGATTGGCACCCTCTCGAACTTCAACCTTGAGACGCGGAAACCACCGTTTCCGCGTCTCGCTCCCTCCCTTACCTGAATACCCTCAATCCCCCAAAACATCGTAAGGGAATTGCCACCGCCAGGAACCGACTGGCGGCCGGGAAACAGGCTGGCAATGTTTTCGGCACAACAACGCCAACGGCCCTTATACCGCTGCTGCGCCGCCCCCCCAACAGCACGAGGAGAATGTCATAGTAATTAAAGAGTTCGTATTGTCCGCCCGCACAAGGAAGGTGTTGCGTAACGACCGGGATACCGAATTGCTGCGTTCAGAACTGTTCAGCATCGAGCAACTGAAGCGCCACGCAATCACGCTGGCCGGCCAGCATAGAATCGAACCACATCCGGGGCCGGACAGATTGCTGCCACGGCTGGCGGAAAATGCCGACGTTCTGCGGGCGGCGTACGACGTGGTAACCGCCGCCGCCACGCCGGGACAACGAATCGTGCCGGCCGAGGCATGGTTGCTGGACAATTTCTATCTCATCGAACAGCAGATCACTCTGGCACGTCGCCATCTGCCACGCGGCTACAGTCGCCAGTTGCCGCGCCTTGCCAACGGTCCGTCAGCCGGTTTCCCCCGCATCTACGACCTGGCTTTGGAGTTGATCTCGCACATGGACGGCCGGGTCGACAGCGACAACGCCACCCAGTTCGTCGCCTCCTATCAGACCGTTACACCTTTACAGATCGGCGAACTGTGGGCCTTTCCGATCATGCTGCAATTGGCGCTGCTGGAAAACCTGCGCCGCGTCGGCCTACGGATCGCCCGCCGGCGCGAAGAACTGGACGTGGCCGTCACCTGGGCGGATCGCATGCTCGCTACGGCAGAAAAGGAACCGAAACAGCTCATCCAGTTGCTCGCCGAGTTTGCCAATGCCGACGTCCCTCTGACCGCGCCCTTTGTGGAGGAATTTTACGCCAAACTCCAGGCCCAGGGGCCCGCCATGGCCTTTGTGCAAACCTGGGTGGAGCAAAAACTCGTTGAGCAAGGGGTGTCGGCAACCCAGTTGTCGGCTGCGGCAGCCCGCACCGCCGCCACCAACCAGATCTCCATCGCCAACAGTATCGGCAGTCTGCGTTTCTGCGACGCCATGGAGTGGCGGGATTATGTCGAGAAGCTCAGTGTGGTCGAACAGACCTTGCGCCAAGATCCCACCGGGCTGCACGCTGGCCAGGATTTCGCCACCCGCGACCGCTACCGGCATGTCATCGAAGACGTGGCCAGGGGCTGCCCGCCCGGGTCGGGCAATGAGGTGGCGGTGGCCCGGCAAGCCATTGCCCTGGCGCAGGCAGCCGCCCAGCGCTCGGGCACCAGCGACCGCAGCGCCCATGTCGGGTACTACCTGATCGACCAAGGCAGGCTGTTACTGGAGCGGGCGGTGGGTTGCCGGCTGTCGTTGCAATCACGATTCACCCGCTCCTGCCGGCCTTGCCGCCTGCCCCTTTACCTCGGCGCTATCCTGCTGCTCACCGCTCTGACCACCGCGATGATACTGTTTGCAGCCCCCGGCTTCGGCCAAGGTGCTTGGCGAATTTTATTTTCTGTGGTCTTCGGAGTCATCGCTGCCTCGGCTCTGGCCGTGCCGCTGGTGAATATGCTGATCACCTTGGTCCTGCCTCCCCGCGCCTTGCCCCGCATGGATTTCTCACAAGGCATTCCAACCGCCCACCGCACCATGGTGATTGTCCCCACCCTGCTCGGCGGGCGACAAGAGATCGATGATCTTCTCGAAGCCCTGGAAATTCGCTATCTCGGCAATCGCGATGCCAACCTGTTCTTTGCCTTGCTCACCGATTTCCGTGACGCGACCGTGCAAACCCTGCCCGAAGATGCCGCCTTGCTCGCATACGCCCGCACCGCCATTCAGGCGCTCAACCATACCTACCGCGAGGACCGGCCCGCGCTCTTCTCTCTCTTTCACCGGCCACGGGTATGGAATCCTTGTGAAGGGGTGTGGATGGGATATGAGCGCAAGCGCGGTAAACTGGAGCAGTTCAACGCCCTGCTCAGGGGCGGCGACCAGGCGGCCTTCTCGGATATTGTCGGAGACCTCTCCGTCCTCCCTTCCATCAAATACGTCATCACCCTGGATACCGACACCCAACTGCCCCGCGATGCGGCCCGCACCCTGATCGGCAACATGGCCCATCCGCTCAACCGGCCGGTGTACGACGCCGACAAGGGACGCATTGTTGAAGGCTACGCGATCCTGCAACCACGCGCTTCCATCAGCCTCACCAGTGCGAACCGCTCCCGGTTCAGCAAACTGTTTGCCGGCGAGGCGGGCATCGATCCCTACACCCGCGAAGTCTCGGATGTCTATCAGGATATCTTCGGCGAGGGATCGTTTATCGGCAAGGGCATCTACGACGTGGACGCCTTTCGCCAGGCCGTGGATGGCCGCTTTCCCGAGAATCTCATTCTCAGTCACGATCTGCTCGAAGGCGGTTATGCCCGTTCGGCGCTGGTGACCGATGTCGATCTCATCGAAGAGCATCCGGCCAGTTACGCCATGGAGGCCAGCCGGCGTCACCGGTGGATCCGCGGCGACTGGCAGCTGGCCGGTTGGCTGCTGCCGCTGGTGCCTGCGCCGGCCGGTGCCAACGGAACGAAGAAAAAGCGGCAACCCAACCCGCTCTCGGCCCTGTCGGTGTGGAAAATTTTCGACAATCTCCGCCGCAGTCTGGTGTCCCCGGCGCTGCTTGGTTTGCTGGCCGGCGGCTGGCTGTTTGCCCACGCTCCGGCGTGGGTTCCGACCCTGCTGGTGGTGACGGTGGTGTTCCTGCCCACGGTGCTGGGGACCGCGATCGAGCTGGTCCGCAAACCCAAAGAACGTCGTGGGCTGGGCCACCTCTTCCAGACCGGCAAGGGAGCGGCCCGGCCCATGGCGCACGCCGTGCTGACCTTGCTCCTGTTGCCCTACGACACCCTGATCTGCCTGGATGCGATCCTCCATTCCGGAGTCCGGATGCTGTTCACCCGCCGCGGCTTGCTGCTCTGGCAGCTGCCTTCCTACGCCAGCCGCAACGGCCGCCAAACCCCGGCCGATTTTTTGCTGGAGATGTGGATCGCGCCTTTTCTGGCGGTGGGGCTGGGCCTGGCGCTGTGGCAAACCCGGGGAGCGGAGTGGTTCTGCTGGGCGCCGGTCCTGTGGCTCTGGCTGGTGTCGCCGGTGGTTGCGTGGTGGATCAGCCGGCCTCTTTCCTCCCCGTTGCCCGCCTTGAGTGTCGGCCAACAGACGTTTCTGCGGGGTTCGGCCCGGCGCACCTGGCGCTTCTTCGCCGACTTCGTTGGCCCTCAGGACAACTGGCTGCCGCCCGACAACTTCCAGGAATTTCCGGCGCCGGCCATCGCCTCACGGACCTCGCCCACCAACATGGGCATGGCGCTGCTGGCGAATCTGGCGGCCTGCGATTTCGGCTACATCTCTGCCGGAGAATTTCTGCTTCGTACCGACAACACCCTGGCGACCATGGAAAAGCTCAAACGATACCGTGGTCATTTCTACAACTGGTACGACACCCGCACCCTGCTTCCCCTTGGCCCGCAATACGTCTCTTCGGTGGACAGCGGCAACCTGGCCGGGAGCCTGCTCACTCTACAGGCGGGATTGGCCGAGTTGAAAGAGCTGCCGGTGCTGTCTCCAAACGGTATTCAGGGCCTAGAGGACACCTTGCAGGTGCTGAGCGAGGTCTCCTTGTCGTCGGCCCCCGGACTGGCCGGGAATATCAAGTTTCTACAGGACACCCTCCACGCCCTCACCATCAACGGGCATCCCGATACCCTGGCTCACGCCACCATCCTGCTGGATGAGATCCACCCTCCCGGCGGGGAACTGGTTGCCCTGCTGCCAGCGGATATTGATCACGATGGCGAACTCTATTACTGGGCCCAGGCCTTTGACCAGCAATCCCGCGCCCTTCGGGATGATTTGCGCTTCCTGATTTCGGAGCCGGCACCCTTGGGCTCCATCCCGACCCTGGCGGAATTGGCAAAAGAGAGCGGCGGCGGCACGGCTGCTGGTTCCGGGTATCAGCGCGCCGTGGAGCGGCTGACGCTCATCGCCGATCTGGAGAATCGTTGCCGGGAACTGGCAGTGATGGATTTTGATTTTCTCTACGATACGGAGCGCGGCCTGCTGACCATCGGCTACGACGTGAGTGAACGACGCCGCGATCCGTCCTGCTACGACCTGCTGGCCTCGGAAGCGCGGCTGGCCAGTTTCCTGCTCGTCGCCCAGAGCCAGGTGCCGCAGAAGCATTGGTTCCTGCTCGGCCGATTGCTGACCAGTCATGGCGGCGAGGTGAGCTTGATTTCGTGGAGCGGCTCCATGTTCGAGTACCTGATGCCGCAGCTGATCATGCCCAGTTACCAAAACACCTTGCTGGATGCAACCTGCAAGGGTGCGGTGATGCGCCAGATCGAATACGGCCGGCAACGCGGTGTTCCCTGGGGCATTTCCGAATCCTGCTATAACGCCACCGACATCCACCAGGTCTATCAATATCGGGCCTTTGGCGTACCCGGGATGGGCCTCAAGCGCGGGCTGGCAGACGACCTGGTCATCGCTCCCTACGCCAGCGCCCTGGCGCTCACCGTGCTGCCGCTGGCAGCGTGTCGCAACCTGCAACGGCTGGATGGTGATGGTTTCCTCGGTGCCTACGGATTCTACGAGGCCATCGACTATACACCGTCGCGGGTGGTGCGGGGGCAGAATCACGCCATCGTCCGCACCTTCATGGCCCATCATCAGGGGATGAGCCTGTTGGCCTTTGCCAATGTCCTGCTCAACAAACCCATGCAGCGCCGATTCATGTCCGACCCTCTAGTCCGGGCAACGGAATTGCTGCTCCAGGAGCGGGTGCCCAAAACGGGCGCCACCCTTCACCCGCACGCGGCGGAAGTAACCGCTGCCGCCACCCCTGTGGTCGAGGCGGGTGCGATCATGCGCGTTTTCACCGACCCGGACACCCCTACCCCTGAGGTGCACCTGTTATCAAACGGCAGCTACCATGTGATGGCCACCAATGGCGGGGGCGGGTACAGCCGCTGGCGCGACCTGGCCGTCACCCGTTGGCGCGAGGACGCAACTTGCGATTGCTGGGGCACCTTCATCTATTTGCGCGATTGCGACACGGGCCGGTATTGGTCAACCGCCCACCAACCGACCCTCTGCCCGGCCGATCATTACGAGGCGATCTTCGTTCAGGGCCGCGCTGAATACCGGCGGCGCGATCAGGCTATTGAAACCCACACCGAGATCAGCGTTTCACCCGAAGACGACGTGGAGATTCGCCGGGTCACGCTCACCAACCTGTCGTCCCGCACCCGCCGGATCGAGGTGACCAGCTACGCCGAGGTGGTGCTGGCGCCGTTGAATGCTGACCTGGCCCATCGCTCGTTCAGCAACCTGTTCGTGGAAACCGAAATCCTGCCCGCCCGGCAGGCGATCCTCTGCACCCGCCGCCCCCGCACCCCGGAGGAACAGGTGGTGTGGATGTTTCACCTCTTGGTGGCCCCCGGCGCAGTTGCCGACGCCCCCTCTTTTGAGACCGACCGGGCCAGATTCATCGGCCGGGGCCGAACCGCGGCCAACCCGGTGGTCCTCGATGGCGGCTTCCTCCCCGCGGGCCTCTCCAACACCGAGGGCTCGGTGCTCGATCCCATCGTCGCGATCCGGCGTAGCCTCAGTTTGTCGGCCGACCAATCGGCCGTTGTGCAGATCATCTCCGGGGTCGCGGACAGCCGCGAGGCAGCCTTGGCCCTGCTGGACAAGTATTGCGACCGGCACTTTGTCGAGCGGGCCTTTGAAATGGCCTGGTTCCAAAGTCAGGAAGTGCTGCACAACCTGGGCGCCAGCGCAGCCGATGCCCAGCTCTATGGCCGATTGGCCGGTTCGATTCTTTACGCCAGCTCCCGGCGCCGCGCCGCGGCCAGCATCATTGCCCGCAACCACCTCGGCCAGCCAGGGTTGTGGCGCTTTGCCCTGTCGGGCGATCTGCCCATCGTCCTGATCCGCATCGGCGACCTGCACCGGATCGATTTGGTCAAACAGGTGCTGCAGGCCCATGCCTATTGGCGGCTGAAAGGCCTGGCCGTGGACCTGATCATCGTCAACGAAGATTTCTCCGGCTACCGCGCCGTTTTGCACGACCAGATCATGGGACTGATCAACGCCGGACCCGAAGCCCATATCCTTGACAAACCAGGCGGGGTTTTCGTGCGACGTGCCGAAGAACTTTCCGAGGAGGATCGAGTTTTGTTCCAGTCGGTGGCCCGGGTCGTGCTCACTGACAGCGCTGAGACTTTGACCGAGCAGGTGACGCGCCGGGTGGCAACGGAACGGCTGCCGCCCCTTTTGGAGCCGGTGCGGCAACCGGCAGCAGAACATACCCATCCTCTGGCACCCCGCGACCGTGTTTTCTGTAATGGTCTGGGAGGATTCACCCTTGACGGTCAGGAATACGTCATCACCCTTGAACCCGGCCAGAGCACGCCGGCGCCGTGGGTCAATGTCATTGCCAGCCCGCACATCGGCACGGTGGTCAGCGACAGTGGCAGCGCCTATACCTGGGTGGAAAACGCCCACGAGTTCCGGTTGACCACCTGGCACAACGACCCGCTCAGCGACGCAAGCGGCGAGGCACTTTACCTCCGCGACGAGGAAACCGGGGCCTTCTGGTCGCCGACGCCGTTGCCGGCCTCTGGCCGGTCCGGGTATGTGTGCCGGCACGGATTCGGCTACAGCGTTTTCGAGCATTACCAGGACGGCATCGCCTCGGAACTTTCCATCTTTGTGGCCATGGACGCCCCGGTGAAATTCGCGGTGGTCAAACTCGGCAACCATTCCCAGCGGCCACGGCGCCTGTCGCTCACCGGCTACTGGGAGCTGGTTCTGGGGGAGTGGCGCCACGACAATCTGATGCAGATCATCTCCGAAACCGACCCCCACAGCGGGGCGCTGCTTGCCCGCAACCCTTACGGCCCCGAATGCGCCAACCGGGTGGTCTTTGCCCAGGTGAGCGAACCCGAGCGGACCATGACCGGCAACCGTACCGAGTTCCTGGGCCGCAACGGCTCGCTGGCCAGCCCGGCGGCGCTCGGCCGCAAGCATTTGTCCGGCCGGACCGGGGCGTGCCTTGATCCCTGCGCCGCCATCCAGACCCGCATCGACCTGGCCCCTGGCGAAGAACGCGAGATCGTCTTTGTCTTCGGCGCGGCCCGTGACACCGCCGAAGCACAGCATTTGATGCAACGTTTCTGCGGCCCGGCCGGCGCCCGGCAGGCCCTGGAAGCGGTGTGGGAACACTGGAACCGCACCTTGGGCGCCGTGCATGTGGAAACGCCGGATCCGGCCCTGGACGTGTTGGCCAACGGCTGGCTCATCTACCAGACGCTCTCCTGCCGGCTCTGGGGGCGCAGCGGCTATTATCAGTCCGGCGGCGCCTACGGGTTCCGCGATCAGTTGCAGGACACCATGGCGCTGATCCATGCCACACCCTGGCTCGCCCGGGAGCAACTGCTCCGTTGCGCCGCCCGCCAATTCCTCCCGGGTGACGTGCAGCACTGGTGGCATCCGCCCAACGGCCAAGGGGTGCGCACCCATATCTCCGATGACTACCTGTGGCTGCCCTATGCCACCTGTCGATATGTGCTCACCACCGGCGACAGCGGCGTCCTCGATGAGGAGGTGGCTTTCCTGGAGGGCCGCGATTTGACGCCGGAAGAAGAGGCGCACTACGACCACCCGCAACGTTCCGCCACCACGGCAAGCCTCTATGAACATTGCGTGCGGGCCATCAAGCATGGCCTGCGCTTTGGCGAACATCGATTACCGCTCATGGGCGGCGGTGACTGGAACGACGGCATGAATCTCGTCGGGCGTGACGGCCGGGGCGAGAGCGTCTGGCTGGCCTGGTTCCTCTACGAAAACCTGCAGCTCTTTGCCGGTCTGGCGCAAGGACGAAACGACCAACCCTTTGCCGAGCTGTGCACCGCCCAGGCAACCCTGTTGCGCAACAACATCGAGGACCATGGCTGGGACGGCCAGTGGTATCGACGGGCCTGGTTCGACGACGGCACCCCCCTGGGCTCGGCCGCCAATGAGGAATGTCAGATCGATTCCATCAGCCAGAGCTGGGCGGTCATTTCAGGGGGCGGCGATCACGAGCGTGCCCGCCAGGCCATGGCCGCGGTGGACAAACGGTTGGTGGCGCGCGAGGCGCGGCTCATCCGCCTGCTCGACCCGCCTTTTGACACCTCAGCCCTTGAGCCCGGCTATATCAAGGGGTACCTGCCCGGCGTGCGCGAGAACGGCGGCCAGTATACCCATGCCGCGATCTGGACCACCACCGCCTTTGCCATGCTGGGTGACCGGGAACGGGCCTGGGAAATGTTCGAGATGCTCAATCCCGTCAATCACGGCCGTACCCCTGAGGAGATTGACCGCTACAAGGTCGAGCCCTACGTCATGGGCGCGGATATATACGGGGCCGAACCCCACACCGGCCGGGGCGGCTGGACCTGGTACACCGGCGCGGCGGGCTGGATGTACCGGCTCACCGTGGAAACCCTCCTGGGGCTGCACCTGGAAGTGGACCGGTTGCGCATTGCCCCGTGTGTCCCGGACCATTGGCAGTCGTACAAAATCCATTACCGCTATCGCGACACGGTCTACCACATCACGGTCAAGCGCGTCGGGGCAACGTTTGACGAGGTGACCCGCGTAACCGTGGACGGTACGGTGGTCAAGGGAACCGGAGGAGATGGGACCGCACAACCGCAAGCCATGATCCCCCTGATGGACGACCGCCGGGAGCACCATGTCACGGTGGAGGTGGGCTAAAATTCGGCTAAGATGACCCTGAAGGATATTCTCAAGCCATACTCGTCGAACAAGATGAAATGCTGGCCGGTTGTCGGGATGGTCAACGAACCAGAAAAACAATGCGCCGGGTTGTATCCGAACAGCATGATATTCTCCGGTGAGACCATGCCAAAGGTAAAGGGTAGGTAAAAAGTGGACTACAGGGTGGTCTACAAATCAGCAAAAAAAAGGGAATCAGCCGAAACAGGCTGATTCCCTTTGAATATTCGTGGTGACCCCAAGGGGACTCGAACCCCTGTTACCGGCGTGAGAGGCCAGTGTCCTAGGCCACTAGACGATGGGGCCACGAAATTGTAGGGCTTATTTATATGATG
>JAOUHH010000233.1 GCA_029865195.1 Desulfobulbaceae bacterium | reverse complement strand
CGGCGATACCTCTGCCCTCGCCGACCCGTCGGTGGTGGATTCGCTGGTCAAGGGGAGTAAGTCGATCAGAAAGTAGGGATTATATTACCGCGTCGTGCTGTAAAAAGGGGGTGGGCCGCAAGGCCCGCTCCCCTTTTTCACCCGCTGTGATAGAGAAATCGGCTGACACACACAACCGCATGCCCGGCCGGCCCTAACTGCTTTTTCAATTGACGCCCGCCATCGTATCAATAAGTATTCACGGAGCGTTAAAACGGCAGCAGGCAGATAGAGCCGGAGATACTGCTCAACTTAGACAGGACCGCATCTATTTGCCACATCCCCCCTTGGCGATCTAATACCAGCCAAGACAGCCGTCCCGTCACAAAACCATAACCAACACAAGAGGGAAACAAATGCATCTGGGATTCATAGGACTTGGACACCTTGGCAAGGCAATTGCCGGGCGCCTTCTGGACTGTGGCCACACCCTCACCGTTTTCAACCGGACACCTGCCAAGGCGGAGGGGATGGCGGTGGAAGTTGCCCCCTCACCCCTGACGGTGTTGGGCAAGGCTGAAATCATCTTCCTGTGCCTGTTCGACAGCATGGCCGTACATTCTATCCTGACCAGGGAAGATGGGCTCCTCGCCGGCGATCTTGCCGGGAAAATCATCGTGGATCTCTCCACCAACCATTTCAAGGAGGTTGCGCGCTTCCATGCGCTCTGCAAGGAAGCAGGCGGCTTGTACATCGAGGCCCCGGTGCTGGGCAGTGTTGTGCCGGCCTCGCAGGGCGCGCTGACCGTACTCGCCGGCGGCGACAGACAAGGATATGAATCGGTCAGGCCGGTACTGGAAAACATCGGCAAGCATATCTTCTACCTTGCCGAGCCGGCCCTTGCCACCAAGATGAAACTGATCAACAACCTTACCCTGGGCAGCTTCATGGCGACGATTGCCGAGGCCCTGTCGCTGGGAGAAGAGGTCGGCCTTACCAAGGAAGAAATTTTGGAGATTCTCGCCGTGGGCGGCGGCAACTCCCTCGTCTTGAATGCCAAGAAGGGCAAACTGCTCGCCGAAGACTTTTCCACCCACTTCTCAAACGCCTTGATCTACAAGGACCTCCATTGCCTCCAGGATCTGGCCTATGAACATAAAAAACCGCTTTTCACCGGCGCGATCACCAAGGAACTGTATGCCAGAACCTTTGCGGAAGGCATCGACCAGGAAGATTTCTCGGCCGTCTATAAACTGTTTAAAAAGAGCTGAGCAGCCGCCTACTGCGAGCGCGCCGACGGTCGGGCGCCCTTCAATCAGCCAAGTCAAAACACCACGCAAAAGACACCAACATGGAAAACTTCATTCTCATCCTCGGCTTGATGCTGCTCGGCAAGCTGCTCAGCCGAGTCGACGCCTTCCCCAGGGACTCGGCCAAGTCCTTTAATCTCTATGTGGTCTATGTTGCCCTGCCGGCGCTGATCCTGCACAAGGTGCCACAACTCTCCTTTTCGCGGCAACTGCTGATCCCGACCCTGATGCCGTGGGCGATGTTGATCGCCTCGGCGCTCATGGTCCTCCTGCTGGCACGCCTCTTCCGCTGGGATCGGCAAACCACCGGTGCCTTGATGCTGGTTGCCCCCCTGGGCAACACCTCTTTTCTCGGCATTCCCATGGTGGAGGCATTTTTCGGTGCCGAGCAGATCCCCTACGCGATCTTCTATGACCAGCTCGGCTCCTTTCTGGCCCTGGCCACCTACGGCACCGTGGTCCTTGCCGCCTACGGCTCCGCCGACAAGCTCACCGCCCGCGCCCTTGTCAAACGCATCTGCACCTTCCCGCCCTTTATCGCCCTGGCCTTGGCGATACTCACCAAGCCCTGCGACCGACCGCCGGAAATTGATCAGATGCTGGCGGCCATTTCGGCATCACTGGTGCCGGTGGTGATGGTGGCGGTGGGCTTTCAGCTGAAGTTGCGCCTGCAACCGGGCTCGCTCACCCCACTGAGCTTGGGGTTGCTGATCAAACTGATCATCGCGCCGCTCCTTGCCCTCGCCGGCTGCAAAATCCTTGCTCTCGACGTCATGGCCGCCAAGGTCTCGATCTTCGAGGCGGGCATGCCGCCGATGATCACCGCCGGGGCGCTGGCCTTGATCGCCGGGCTGGCCCCGGAACTCACCGCCGCCATGGTCGGCCTCGGCATCATCGCCTCCTTTGCCACCCTGCCGCTTCTCTTTCAACTCCTCTGAACAGGCGCGGAGGCCGGTCGCTTGATGCCCTCCGCCCCGCTTGCCATCCGCTCATTATAAGGCTATAGTCTGATTCCCCGCGACAATCCGGCGCCTGCCCGCCATTATAAGGATTGCGCGGCTTCCCTTCCGAACCCCGGCACGGGGGTTCGTTTTTTCTCACTCCCCCCGAATGCCTCCGTCCGCACGCCTGCCAGGGTTGAGCAGGGAACAACCCCGCCGACACCGGCAACCTCACGACGCCACGGACAAAAAAAACCGGCATGCCTCGCGAGCCGAGACATGCCGGTAGTCATGCACCACAAAAACGCCCGGTCGGGCGTAGGACTTACGAGGATTGCCGCTGCGATTCGGCGCTGACCCCGATCTTGCCGTATTTGCTGACGCTGCACTCGTTCTTGCCGAGGTCCATGATGTCCGCTTCCTCGGGGGTCGGTTTCACCCAACCGCCGTTGACTCGCCGGATCTCGGTATAGATCCCTGGTTGCTGACGCATATTATCGCGGACAAACTCCTTGAACTGGAGCTCGTTGGCAATCTGATAGGCGTCGACCCGTTTTTTCAGTACCCCCAGCTTCTCGGCAAAGAGGAACTTCTCGTTGGCCTCGCTCCACTCCACATAGTGGCCCGGCAGAACCACCAGGGTATCCTTGAGATCACGCATGGTGACGAAAAGGGTCAGATAGAGAACCCGTGACCACTCCTCCCACTTGCCGCCCAGATCGGGCCGGCCGGCGGATTTGATGAAGAGGGTGTCGCCACTGATCAAGTATTTTCCGTCCACCACGAAACTGGTCGATCCCATGGTATGACCGGGGGTGTGGAGCGCCTTGACCTTCACCGAACCACAGGTATAGGTGTGGCCATCCTTCACCGGCTCGTAATCGAAATCAGCACCTTCAAAATCATACCGGTTGGCGACGATCGTGCAACCCGTCGCCTCTTTCAGCAACTGACAGCCTGAGATATAATCGGCCTGCCGATGGGTCTCGAAGGTGCGCACGATCTTGGCGCCCTTGGCTTTCGCCAGCTTGGTGTAGACCCCCACATTCCGGGAGGGGTCAAACACCATCGCCTCGGCGCCGGAGATCAACAGATAGCTGCAGGACGCCTTGCCGGGGCGGATACACTGATACAGTTCATATTTGCCGCCGCTGTTCACCTGCAACGGGATCAGGGCGTTACCCCAGCCGACGATGCCTTCCTTGAGGTAGCCGACATCCTTGATGCCTGCCTGCATGAGCTGTTCGGCCACATACTTTGCCGAACCCTCCTTGGAGCACACCACCCGTATCTTCTGTCCCTTGGGAATCATGGCGACGCTGGCGGCCACATCCTCGATGAAGTTGTAATATGGAATGTTGATGTAGGGGCAGAGATGCGGCCCTTCCACCGACCAGTTGGCAAACTCCTTTTCGTTGCGGACATCCAGCAGGACAAAGTCCGGCTTTCCGCACAACCATTTGAACAATTCATCCGCCGTGTAGATAAAGGGCTTTGCCATTGGTCACCTCGTGTTTGGGTCATTGTTTAGATAGTCGCTTAGCAAAAACTAAAGAATATTATTATATTCTTGCGGCCACAAGATCAATGAAAAACCTCACAACCTGAAAAATAGATGGAGCCAACACCTCATTATTGCTTGCCTGCAGTCCCGACATCACTGTCCACCAACAGCGCATCCAGTGTGGCATCCAGCAGGGCCTTGACCTCATGGGCATGGACAGTCACATAGAAAGGCGAGTCGCTGACCTTGGCGACAAACTCTTCCTTCGTGGCGTCGCCCAACGCAAACTTGAGATGAACAACTGTGCCGGCGGCCCCCAGCGATAGTTCCGCCAGCGGCTTGTCGAGACCGAATTCGCCATCGCTGTGCTCGCTTCCGAGATAGGAAGCGAGTTGCACGAGACACGCCTTGTTCAGGAAATGATTGAGCGCCTCATCGGCCAGCCTTTTCCCTGCCGGCACACCGGCCGCCTGCCACCTGTTCGCCCCATCGCGGGTAAGCTCGATCCGGCCGTG
>JAOUHH010000022.1 GCA_029865195.1 Desulfobulbaceae bacterium | reverse complement strand
ATCTTGTTGAAAACCGGGCTCATGATGAAGAAGGTCAAAAACAGCGCAAGGCCGATCAGAACCTGGCTGGGTGGCGCCTGCTGGGTGCCCATGGCCTGCTTGAGGAAGCCGAAGGCGACGACCAGCCGGGTGAAGCAGGTCATCATCAGAAGGATGGCGGGGGCCATGGAGAGAACGGTGAAGATCAGCAGTATCTCGACCAGGGTCGAGACCTCTTTCGGGCTGGTTGCCTCGGCGAGGCCGATTTTCACCGTGGGTATGGTGACGGCCTGACAGAGCGAGGGAAGGCTGAGAACGGCGGCGGCGACGAGGCCGAGGAGCACCGGCAGTGATGCGCCCGGGCAAGACGGGTGGTGGCGGATGGCGAGTTTCATCTCACGCGTTATCCTTTTGGGCGATGTTGTTCTTGTTATTGACGGCTCTTGAGAGCAGAGAGGCAAAGCGCGAAGCAGGTTGGGGTTGCCGGGCGAGGGCGAGCAGCTTTTCGTCCGGTGTAAGTGTAGTCAGCAGGGAGATCTGTTGATCGGTAATGCCCACGGCCAGGGTTTGGCCGGCGATGTCCAGGATCGCCACAAATTTTTTTGGGGCGATCATTCTGGTTTCCAGCACCTTGATCAGCCCGTCGCCGTGCGGGGTTTGGCCGCTGAGGCCGAGTTTCTTGAGGGCGGCGGCAAACAGCATCAACAGACCGAGGACCACCGCCAGGGCGCCAAAGGCCTTGAGGGTGGCGATGGCGAGCGACGGGGTCGGGCGTACATCCGTGCTGGCGGTCGGCGGGGTCAGCGGGGTCGGCGGTACATTCACGGTGGCGGGTGGTGGGGTCGGCAGTGCATCGACGCTGGCGGGTGGCGGCTCCGGCTGGGTTGCCACCACCGCCGGCGGTTCTTCGGGCAGGGGGGCGTCGGCGGCCGAAGCCGGGTAGCCGCCGATGAGCAGGATCGCCACCAGCAGGAGGAGCGGCAAGAAGCTCAGCAAGGGCCGGAAAGGGGGCCGGATATGGGCGCAGAGGCTGTTCATCCCATATTCTTGATACGGTCGGCCTGGCTGATGATTTCGGTGATTCTCACCCCGAATCGTTCGTTGACGACGATCACCTCGCCCTTGCCGAGCAATTTGTTGTTGACGAAGATCTCCACCGGCTCGCCGGCGGCCTTGTCGAGTTCCACCACCGATCCCTGGGTGAGCTGCAGCATGTTGTTGATGATCATGTGGGTGCGGCCCAGTTCCACGGTAACCTCCAGCGGCACATCGAGGAGGAAATCCAGGTTCTGCGAGCCGGACTGCCCAGGCCCGGTGGTGCCGCTCAGGTCGGCGAAGCTGGCGGCATGCGCCGTGTCGTCGCTGTCTCCCCAGGCGTCATCCGTGCCAGCCCCGGCGGCGGATTTGCTTTCGTTCAATGCATCTGCCCAAGCATCGTCTGCGGGTTCGTCTGCCATGGCTGTAGCTCCTGGTTAGTGGTTTTCCGGTTCGTTTGGAGGCCGCGGGCCTTGGTGGCGTCGGCCTGGTCGTTAGTCTTGGCGGCGGCTCTCAATCTTTTTCCTGATCCAGCACCTTGCGCTTGATGAGCAACGCCTTGTTGCCGCGGTGCAGGCCCGGGGTGCCCATGTATTTGCGGACGCCGCCGACATAGGCCGGCAACAGGTCGTCGGTGCGCTTGTCCAACTGGATGGTGTCGCCGACGTCCAATTCAAGTACGTCGCCGGCCGGGATGGACGCCTTGCCCAGCTGCACCTTGAACTGCAGCGGCACGTTCTTGATGTTCTCCTGCAGGACGCGCTGGATCTGGATGTCTTCCTCGCTCTGTTCCCGTTGGAAGGTTGAAAAGAGCTTCTTCTTGACCGACTCCAGGTTGGCGAGCGGGATGCAGGTGGTGATGCTGCCGACGGCGCGATCCATGTCGACGTCGTAGCGGTTGATGACCACCACATCCTCGGGCTCGCAAATCTTGGCGAACTGGGGGTTGATCTCGCTCCTGGCATATTGAACCTTGAGCGGTTGCAGGGAGTACCATGCCTTTTCAAGGTCGGCAAGCAGGATGTTCACCACCCGCCGGATCAGCCGTTGCTCGATGGCGGTAAAGTCGCGGCCCTCGATGCGCACCGTCCGGGTGCCGGTGCCGCCGAGGAAGTTCTCGACCAGGGTAAAAACCAGCTTGGGCTCCAGCACCAGCAGGGCGTGGCCGCGGAACGGCTCCATCTTGAAGATCTGCAGGCTGCTGGGCACCGGCAGGGTGCGGACAAAGGCGCCGAAACGTTCCAGTTCCATGGGCACGGCGGTGATGTCCAGGATCCGGCGCAGGGAGTTGGTCAAGGAACCGCGCATGGCCCGGAGAAAGGAGTCGTTGATGAACTCCAGGGCCGGCATCTTGACCTGAACGATGCGCTCCTGCCGTGAAAAATCGTAGGCGGTGTACGCCAACGATTCGGCATCGATGGGTTCTTCCGGTTCCTCGATTTCGCCGCCGGAGATTCCCTTGAGGAGGGCATCTACCTCGTCCTGGCTGAGTATCTGTTCCATTTCGCTCGCCGCGTCGTTTGTTGGTTGCCGTCTGGCCGGCTGTGTTGCCCGGTCAGATGTCCCCGTTACTGTACCACGAACTCGGTAAAGTAGATATTCTTGACCCTGTCGGGCCGCATCACCTGATTGAACCGCTCCAGCAACTCATCCCGGATCCGGATCTTGCCTTCCGGGGTCATGACCTCCTCGAAGGTCAGGCTGGTCAGCATGATGATGACCAGGTCGCGGAGTTTCGGCGCCGCTTTCTCGATCCGGGCAAGAGCCTCGGCGGTTTCGACCTCAAGCTTGATCTGCACCTTCAGGTACCGTTTGCCCTTGGGGTCGGCCAGGTTGACGACAAAAGGCTCCAGCGCCAGGATCTCGCCCACGGTGTCGGCGGGCGGGGTTGGATCGCCTGCTGTTGCGTTCACCGCCGGGTTTGGTGGCGGGGCGATGAATTTGATGTAGGCGAAAAATCCGCCGCCGCCCAGCAAGAGGACGCACAGGCTGAGAATGATGAAAAAAAGAAGCTTGGATTTTTTCTTTGGCGGCGCTTCGCCTTCCGTTTGGACTTCCGGTTCGTCGACCATGGGCTTTCTCCCCTGCTAACCGCTGTTTGGTGCTGCATCAAAAAAAGTTGTTATCAGCTTTATCGGCAAGTTACGCAAACTACATGCCATAAAGTGAAAGGTTGTGGTGATGATACCGATAACGCCCTGGTTTTTCAATGTTTTTTTATTGGCCGGGGCGGCGCTCGGGTTAGCCACGGTACGCCCGGCGTTCTGTCTGTGGGGGGATTTTTGACAGGCCGGGGCGCGGCAGGTGTCAAAAAAACACGGCATGGCCGTCGTGGTTACTTGCGATACTCATCCAGGATCAGGTTGCCGGCGGCATCGTAAACCCGGACGTGCACCTCGCCCTGATAGTTCAGGCTCCACATCGGTGTTGCTTCGACAACCACGTCCTTCAGGGTGGCGGTGCAGCTTCGCATGCTCTGTTTCGCCTCGCCGGCAAGGGTATCGATCAGTTGTTCAAGCTGTCCCTTGCCGCTGTTGCCGGTATTGTCGGCTACAGCCGGTTCACCGGTTGTAGCCGGGGATTGCTGCACCGTGCCGCAGCCACCGGTCGTGAGTGTGATCATTACTAATAACAGCGGCGGCAAGGTTTTCAAGATTCGCATGGCAGGCCTCTTCGTTGAAGGATGGATGTTAGGCGGGGAAGCACATCTCCCCCGAAGATGCAAGTCTACCATAGCAAGGATATTGGTGCATCGCAGCTAGATTTATCGATTTTTGCCGGTGGCGGCTGGCCGTGGGCGTGGTCCGCGCGCGATGGATCGGGTGGGAGGCGGCTGGTGGCGGTGGATTGCTTGCCTGCATGTCGACGCCGGCAAGGGCTGCGGAAATTTCCACCCCTCCCGGCGTCGGCATCCAGGCCTCTGGTCTGGCGTGGCGTTACCAGCCGCGGCCCTCGTAGCCCTCGATCTGGTCGAAATTGAGGTAGCGGTAGATTGCCGCCGCGTTGGCGGTGAGGCAGTCGGCCACCATGGCCTGGTATTCGGCAACGGTTGGGATCCGGCCAAGCCGGGCGCAGGCGGCGGCCAGTTCGGCCGAGCCGAGGAAGACCTTGGCGCCGTTGCCGATGCGGTTGTCGAAGTTTCTGGTCGAGGTTGAAAAGGCCACCGCGTTGTCGCGGGTGCGGGCCTGGTTGCCCATGCAGAGGGAACAGCCGGGGATCTCGGTGCGGGCGCCGGCCCGGGCGAAAACATTGTAGAGTCCCTCGCTCTTGAGCTGCTCCTCGTCCATCCGGGTGGGCGGGGCGATCCACAGCCGGCCCTTGCACTGCGGCTGGCCGTCGAGGATCTTTGCCAGCGCCCGGAAGTGGCCGATATTGGTCATGCAGGAGCCGACAAAGACCTCGTCGATGGCGGTGCCGGCCACCTCGGAGAGCAGTTTGACGTCGTCCGGATCGTTGGGGCAGGCCAGCACCGGCTCGGTGATGGTGTCGAGGTCGATTTCAACGATCGCCTTGTATTCGGCGTCACCGTCCGGGGCAAGCAGGGTGGGGGCGGCAAGCCACGCCTCCATGTCGTCGATCCGTTTTTTGATCGTCGCCGCGTCCCGGTAGCCCTTGGTGAGCAGGTTCTTGAGCAGGACGACATTGGAGCGCAGGAACTCCGCCACCGGTTCCTTGTGCAGGCGGACCGTACAGGCCGCGGCCGACCGTTCCGCCGAGGCATCGGCGAGTTCGAAGGCCTGTTCCACCTTGAGGTCGGGCAGACCTTCAATCTCGAGGATGGTGCCGGCGAAGATGTTTTTCTTGCCCTTCTTCTCGACGGTGAGCAACCCCTGCTGGATGGCGACGTAGGGAATGGCGTTGACCAGATCGCGCAGGGTGATGCCCGGCTGCAGGCTTCCTTTGAAGCGGATCAGCACCGATTCCGGCATCACCAGCGGCATGGAGCCGGTGGCGGCGGCAAAGGCGACCAGGCCGGAGCCGGCCGGAAAGGAGATGCCGATGGGGAAGCGGGTGTGGGAATCGCCGCCGGTGCCGACGGTGTCGGGGAGCACCATCCGGTTCAGCCAGGAGTGGACCACGCCGTCGCCGGGCCTGAGCGAGACGCCGCCCCGGTCGCTGATGAAGCCGGGCAGGGTCTGGTGGGTGATCACGTCCACCGGCTTGGGATAGGCGGCGGTGTGGCAGAAGGACTGCATGGTCAGATCGGCGGAGAATTTCAGGCAGGCCAGTTCCTTGATCTCGTCGCGGGTCATGGGGCCGGTGGTGTCCTGCGAGCCGACGGTGGTCATCTTCGGTTCGCAGTAGGCGCCGGGGCGAACGCCCGGCAGGCCGCAGGCCTTGCCCACCATCTTCTGGGCCAGGGTGTAGCCGTGGCCGGTGTCGGCGGGGATCTCGGGGGCGCGGAAGAGGTCGGTGGGGGGCAGCCCCAGCGCTTTTCTGGCCTTGGCGGTGAGGCCCCGGCCGATGATCAGGTTGACCCGGCCGCCGGCCCGCACCTCGTCCGGCAGGGTGGTCGGGGCGAGCTTGAAGGTGGTGACAACCCGGCCGTCCCGGCTGATGGTGCCTTCCTTGGTGTTGATGGTGATCACGTCGCCGTTTTCGAGGCCACCGACATCGCACTGGATGGGCAGCATGCCGGAGTCCTCGGCGGTGTTGAAGTAGATGGGGGCGATGGTGGAGCCCATCACCACCCCGCCGGTGCGCTTGGCCGGCACATGCGGGATGTCGCGGCCGATATGCCAGAGCATGGAGTTGACCCCGGACTTGCGCGACGAGCCGGTCCCCACCACATCGCCTACATAGGCGACGGGATGGCCCTTTTCTTTGAGCTTGGCGATGACCTCAAGCGAGCCGGGCAGGCGGTTGATCAGCATCGACTGGGCGTGCAGCGGAATGTCGGGGCGGCTCCAGGCCTCTGAGGCCGGCGAGAGGTCATCGGTGTTGGTTTCCCCCGGCACCTTGAAGACGGTGACGGTGAGGGTCTCCGGCATCTCCGGCCGCGAGGTGAACCAGGTGGCGTCGGCCCAGTTCTGGAGGACCTGCTTGGCGTGGGGGTTGCTTTCAGCCTTGGCGACCACCTCGGCAAAGGCCTCATAGACCAGCAGGGTGTTGGAGAGGGCGGCTTCGGCGGCCGGGGCCAGCTCACGCTCGTCAAGCAGGGCGATGAGGGGGGCGACGTTGTAGCCGCCCATCATGGTGCCGAGGAGCTGCACGGCGGCGAGCCGGTCGACAAGCGGGCTGGTCTTGGTGCCCATGGCCACGGCGGCCAGAAATTCGGCCTTCACCTTGGAGGAGTCGTCAACGCCAGGCATGATCTGGTTGGCGAGGAGGTCGAGGAGCAATGCTTCTTCGCCGGCGGGCGGGCTTTGCAGCAAGTTGACCAGGTCGCCGGCCTGGGCGAGGGAAAGGGGCAGCGGCGGCAAGCCGAGGGCGGCACGTTCCTTGACGTGTTGTTTATAGGCTTCGAGCATTGGTGAACCTCCTTGTAATGATGAACAGCCGTGGCTCGCCGATGTTGGGGCGGGCATAAGCGCCGGCTGGTGTTCGCGACCAGGACTGCCTGATTGTCCGAGTGTGCCTTTATATACCCGTGGAACCGGAGGCGGGCAAGGCCCCGGCAAAGTTTTTTCGCGCATCCGGTTCACGCAAGGGGATGGTGGTGTTAAAATTTGTACTCGGCACCAGCGGTATTTTGTCAAGATGAGGGGGGGGCGGACCGCAGTGCGGCGCTTTGCCGCATTCGTTTGGGGTGGGGATGGGACGGGTGTCGCTGGTACAATTTTTTTTACCAGTCGCAAAGCGGCATGGATGGGGGGATGACGGCGGCGGGTCTCTGGGGAGTGGTTGGGATTGGTAAAAAAAATTGAACTTTGTCGATTTGGCGAAGGTGGGAGGATGTTTGTAACTCGTTGATTTTGCATGGTCAATGTCTTTTGAGGGTGTTGTTTTGGTGTATGGCATACCGATTGCATTTGGGATATAAGCAAGAAAACTCTCATCTCTTTCTCCCTTAGAAAGCCGTCTTGGCCCCCCTTGCCAAGGCGGTTTTCTTGTTTTTGGGCTCTTTTTCCTGTAATCTCTGGCTGCTGCTGCCGGTTGCCCGGTTTTTTCAAGCCCCATCCCCGACCAAGAATTTTGGACGATATATGCATATTGCAGGGAATGCTGTCGCCGTGAGTCGCTGTTGTCATTACCGGCGGGAATCGCTCAAGGATGCCGCCGGCAATATTCTTGCCGCCGCCGGGGTCTCGGTGCGGGCAGGGGATGCGGTTTTGCTGAAGCCGAACCTGATCAGTGGCCGCCGGCGGGACGGTCTGCCCTGTACCGATCCGCTGCTGGTGGCGGCGGTGGCGGAATGGTTCTGTGACCACGGCGCCAGGGTGGCGGTGGGCGATTCGCCGGCGTTCGGCAGCGCGGAGCAGGTGATGCGGGCCTGTGGGTATGATGAAGCCTTGCGGGGGTTGCCGGTGCGGCGGGTGAATTTCAGCCGGCCGCGGTCCGTGCGTTTGGCTTGCGGCGAAACGGTCGGGGTTGCCGTGCCGGCCCTGGAGTGCGACTTCCTGGTCAACCTGCCCAAGGTCAAGGCGCATTGCCAGATGCTGGTGAGTCTCGCCGTGAAGAATTATTTCGGGGTGGTGGTCGGTTGGCGGAAGCCCTGGCTGCATGCCAAGCATGGCGATATGGGCAATCGTTTCGAGGAGATGCTGGTTGATCTGCTGGCGGTCTTGCCGGCAGGGGTTTCCCTTGCCGACGGGGTGGTCGCCATGCATAAAAACGGGCCGGTGCAGGGGGGGGAGCCGTATCCGCTCGGTGTGCTGGCCGGCTCCGTAAACCCGGTGGCGCTTGAGAGTGGCTTGTTGCGGGTGCTGGGCGTTGAGCCGGGGCGCTCGCCGGTGTGGCGTGAATGCCGCCGTCGGGGGCTGCCGGGCAGCGATCCGGATGCGCTTGCCTGGTCGCTTGAGCCCCTGGCAGCGGTGCAGGCGGCCGATTTTCTCCTGCCGCAGGTTCTGCAGCCGGTGAGTTTCCGGCCGCAACGGTTGCTCTCCGGGGCGGTGAAGAGGCTGATGATCCGGATCGGTTTGTAATCGCCGGCGGCAATCTCGCGGCCGGGCAGGTTGTTTGTCACTCTATGGTGGTGTTTGAGATGGTTGAAGAAAAAGCGATGTTCCGTTGTCGCCAGGGGTTGTTGCTCGCTTCCGCCTCCCCGCGGCGGCGCCGTTTTCTTGAGCGGCTGGGGCTGCAGTTTATGGTCGAGGCGGCGGATGTGAACGAGGAGCCGCTGGCCGGTGAAAAGCCGGAGGCCTTTGTGTTGCGGCTGGCCCTTGACAAGGCGCGGACCGTTGCCCGGAAACGGCCGGGGGCGGCGGTGCTGGCGGCGGACACGGCGGTGGTGCTGGGCGATCGTATCCTCGGCAAGCCTGCCGACCCGGCAGCGGCGGTGGCGATGCTCATGCAGCTTGCCGGTCGCACCCATGATGTCTGGACCGGCTACGCGGTGGTCGGTGTTGAGGGGGCAGGGGAGGTGGCGCGGGCGGTGCGCACCGAGGTGCGTTTTGTTGATTTCGACCGGGTGACGGCCGCGGCCTATGTCGCCACCGGCGAACCGCTGGACAAGGCCGGCAGCTACGGTATTCAGGGCCGGGGGGGCTGCCTGGTGGAGGGGATCGTCGGCTCCTGGTCCAACGTGGTGGGGTTGCCCATGGCGGAGTTGGTGGCGGATCTGCGCCGTCTCGGGGTCATCGAGCCCTCATCTTGAGCTAGGCCGCCGCATAGGTGCGCGCCGGGTTGGCGAGTGCGGTGAGCAACGGGTAGATCTTCTGCTCAAGTTGCGCCGCGCTCACCGGCTTGATCAGGTATTGGCTGACGTGGAGGCGGATGGCCTGGGCGAGATTCTCACTGGTCGCTTCCGCCGAGATCATCACGAAGGGGATGTTCTGGAGAAGGATGTCTTCCCGCACCCGGCGCAACAGTTCGATGCCGCTCATCTTGGGCATGTTCCAGTCGGAGAGGATAAGGTCGATCTTGTTTTGCTGCAGGATCTGCAGGGCGATCTCGCCATCGGCCGCTTCCAGGATGTCCTTGATCCCCATGTTGTTGAGCAGTGATTTCAGGATGGTTCGCATGACGCTCATGTCGTCCACAACCAGTATCTTGAGATCCGCGTAAACCATGGCTCCCTCCTTTGGCACCATCCGCGCGGCGGATGTTTCTGCATGAGAGAAATTGTCCTCTTACCTGTCTTTTCGGCCAATCTGCAAAGAAGCTTGAATGATATCAGGGGGATTTCCGGCGGGGAAGGCGGAGCGGGCTCAGGCACGGTGGTGCCGGTGAGGGTCAGGCTGGGTCAGGCGACGACCACGGGGCCGCCGCCTGACCTTTTGTAGAGTGGGGCGGCCGGATCAGGCGGCGCCGTACATCTTCGAGAAATCGCCCACCGACAGGAACAGTTCGGCGATGGCGGTGAGCAGGGCCAGGCGGTTGCGGCGGATGTTGTCATCCTCGGCCATCACCATGACGTCGTCAAAGAAACGGTCCACCGGCTCCTTCATCTTGAGGATCTCGGCAAGGGCCTCGCTGTAACGGTTGGCGGCCAGAAGCGGCGCGGTCGTTGCCCGCACCGCCTCCAGGGCCGCGTGCAGACCTTTCTCCGCCGGCTCGGCGAGCAGTTCCGCGCGGACCGCGGTGTCGCTGTTTTCCTTGATGATGTTTTTGACCCGCTTGAACGAGCCGGCCAGCATGGAAAAGGACTCCTGGCCGCTGATTGCGAGCAGGGCGTCGATGCGGGCCCGGCTGTCGGCCGGATTATCGAAGCGAACCGAGGTCGCCGCCTCCACCGCCGCGCCGCTGATCCCCCGGCCGGTAAGATCGTTGACAAAGCGGCCCTTGATGAATTCGACGACGTTGGCCCGCGCGGTCTCGCCGGCGACGGTGAGCCGATCGCCATAGAGCCCGATGGCCTTGTCGGTCATCTCGGTGAGGCTGACGACAAACCCCTTTTTTTCGATGATGTGCAGAAGCCCCAGGGCCTGCCGCCGCAATCCGAAGGGATCGGCGGTGCCGCTGGGGATCTGGCCGATGCCGAAGCAGCCGGCGATGGTGTCGATGCGGTCGGCCAGGCCGACGATGGCGCCCACCGCGGACGCCGGCAGTTCGCTGCCTGCCCGCACCGGCATGTAATGCTCGACGATGGCCTGTGCCACGGCCGGCTCTTCGTTGTTGAGGTTGGCGTAGTGGCGGCCGATCACCCCCTGCAGCGAGGTGAATTCGCAGACCATGGCGGTGAGGAGATCCGCCTTGGCAAGGTACGCGGCCCGTTCGCACTGTTTCTGCAACTCCGGCGCCAGTTGGCCGGCGAGGAAGCCGGCCAGCTTGGTGATGCGCGCCGTCTTCTCCTTGAGGGTGCCGAGCTTGGCCTGGAAGATGACGCCGTCAAGGTCGTCGACCCGGTCGGCCAGGGCCCGCTGCCGGTCTTCCTTGAAGAAGAAGTGGGCGTCTTCGAGGCGTGCCCGCAAAACCCGCTGGTGGCCGTCCACCGCCAGTTTGACGTCTTTCACCGCCGTGTTGTTGACGGCGATGAAGTGGGGGCGCAGGCCGCCGTCGGGACCGGCGATGGCGAAATACTTCTGGTGCTCGCGCATGGAGGTGATCAGCACCTCCTTGGGCAGGGTCAGAAAGCGTTCCTCAAAGGTGCCGCAAACGCCGTGGGGTTTTTCGACCAGATTGGTCACGGTATCAATGAGTTCCTCATCGGCAATCACCTCGCCGCCCGCCGCCTTGGCGGCCTCGGTCACGGTGGCGCGCACCGCCTGCCGCCGTTCTTCCGGGTCGACCAGGACATGCGCGGTGCGCAGGGCGTCCTGGTACTGCTTGAAATCGCTCACCGTAAAGGAGGCCGGGGCCATGAAGCGGTGGCCGCGGGTGGTGTTGCCGCTTGCGATATCGTCGGCGCGGCAGGGGATCACCTCGCCGTTATACAGGGCCAGAAGCCACTGGATGGGGCGGACGAAGGCGGTGCGGCCGCTGCCCCAGCGCATGGACTTCGGGAAGGGCAGTTCGTTGATCAGCTCCGGCAGCAGGGTGGCGAGTATTTTGGTGGTGGCCTCGCCCGGGTAGTGGCAGGCCAGCATCAGGTATTCGCCCTTGTCGGTGGTCACCACCTTGATATCCTCGACGGCGGCGTTACGTGATTTGGCAAAGCCGATCGCCGCCTTGGTGGGGAGGCCGTCCTTGTCGTAGGCCGCTTTCTTGGGGGGGCCGAGCACCTCTTCGTCGCGGTCGGGCTGATGCGCCGCCAGATCGGCGACACAGATGGTCAGCCGGCGCGGGGTGCCGACGGTGGTGATCTCGCCGTGGGGCAGGGCCAGCTCGTCGAGCTTGCGGGCCATGATATTTTTCATCTCCGCCAGGGCGGGCATGAGAAAACCGGCCGGGATCTCCTCGGTGCCGATTTCAAATAACAGTTCGTGAGGCATGGTCGTTCTCTTGTCGGTGCTAGTGGGTTATTGACGTTACGTCGGCCAGTGGCGGAAGGCGTTTCCGGTCTCTGGCCATTCCAGGGTAGCGAATGTGCTGTAATTTTTGGAAAAATTTTCGACGGTGACGGAGAACCAGCGGATGTGGGGATGGGCGGCGATCTTCTTGCCCAGCCGCTTGGTCATGTCCTCCACCGACAGCGAGTCTTCCTCCTCGCCATGCCCATCGCGCCATGCCAGGTCGTGGCAGGTGATGTTCTCGACCATCTCGATCAGCTCCTCGATCCAGATGAAGTGGCGAAAGCGCAGGGAGACATCGGCCACCCCCCAGCGGCCCAGGGATTTCGGCAACCCCTCGCTGCTCTGGGTGGGCGACGGCGCCGAGATGGGCACCTGCACGGTGAGGATCAGGTCGTCGACCTTGTCGAGAGAGCCGTGCATCCGGCAGCTGTATTCGCTGATCCCGGCCATGGCCGCGCCGCACTCCCGGTGTTTGAGGAAAAACGGGAATTCGATCTCCATGTGGGCTTCCTCGGCCTGCAGCCTTTTCTTCATCGCATCGAGGATGGAGTGGAAGCTCTGCAGATTGATATCGCCGTGAAAGCGGTTGAGGATCTCGACGAACCGGCTCATGTGGGTGCCCTTGAACTGGTGGGGCAGATTGACGTACATGTTGACGCGGGCCACGGTCCGCTGCACGGTCCTGGCCTTGTCGAGCACGGTGATGGGGTAGGAGATGTCCTTGACCCCCACCTTCTTGATGTTGATGCGGCGGGAGTCCGGTTGACTCTGGATATCCTTCATTGGGGTACCTGGCGGTCGGTCGCGGCGGAGATGCTGACCGGGGAACGCGGATCAGGGGGCGAGATGCCGCCGGACCGCCGCTTTCAACTCGTTCAGGTTGGATGACTTGACGATGTAGTCATCTGAGGCCCACGATGCCAGATCCTGCTTGAATTCCTGATAAGCGGAGCTGAGGATGACCGGCAGGTTGGGCCGATCCTCCTTGATCCGGCGCAGGGCGTCGATACCGTTCATGCCCGGCATGTTGATGTCGAGGATGACCAGATCGGGGTGGATGATTTTCAGTTTCTCCAGGGCCTCTTCGCCGGAAAGCGCCGAGTGCACCTCGTAGCCTTCCTCTTCGAGTTCCTCGCGATAGAGGAGATGGATGCTGTCTTCGTCGTCGACCAGTAGTATCTTTTTCATGCGTAGTCCTTCCCCTGCAACCGGGCGGCACGATTGCCGTCAGGGTTATATCTTGGCTTTTTTCAGAAACTTGGCGGCCTCTTCCGGCGGGGTGGGGTTGATGTAAAACCCGGAGCCCCACTCAAAACCGGCCATGGTCGTCAGTTTCGGCATGATCTCGAAGTGCCAGTGGAAATGTTCCAGCGGCTGCGAGCGCAACGGCGCCCCATGCAGGACGAAATTGTACGGCACGTTGGGGATGCAGGCGTCCAGCCGGCGCATGGTTTCGGAGAAGATGGCGGCCAGCCCCTTGAACTGTTCATCATCCATGGTGGTGTAGGATGAGGCGTGTTTCTTGGGCAGGATCCACATCTCGAAGGGCGAGCGCGGCGCCCAGGGGGTGATGGTGATGAAGTGGTCGTTCTGGCAGACCACCCGCAGATCCTGGGCGATTTCCTGGCGGATGATGTCGCAGAAGATGCAGCGTTCCTTGTACTTGTAGTAGGAAAGGCTGCCTTCCAACTCGGAGACGATCATCCGTGGCAGGATCGGCAGCGCCACCAGTTGCGAGTGGGAATGCTCAAGGGAGGCGCCGGCGGCGCGGCCGTAGTTCTTGAAGACCATCACGTAGCGGAAGCGGGGATCGCGGCTCAGGTCGTTGAGGCGGTCGCGGAAGGCCCAGAAGACCTGGGTCAAACGTTCCAGCGGCAGGTGGGTGAAGATCTCCTGATGGCTGGGGGTGTCGATCAGCACCTCATGGGCGCCGATGCCGTTCATCTTGTCGTACAGGCCTTCGCCGGCCTTGCCGAGTTCCCCCTCGATGACCAGGGCAGGGTACTTGTTGGGTACCACCCGCAGCGTCCAGCCCGGGGTGTTGGGCTTGTCGCCGGCGCGGCCGTAGCTGAGCACCTCCGGCGGGGTGGTGTTCTCGTTGCCGGGACAGAGGGGGCAGAAACCGCTCTTGACGTGGTTCTCCTCGACGATGAAATCGGTGGGTCGCTTGCCGCGCTCGGTGGAGATGATGATCCAGCGGCCGAGGATGGGGTCCTTGCGTAGTTCCGGCATTTTGTCCTCGGTCTATTTGCCTTGGGCTTTTTCGTAGTTTTCCTGCTTGGTCTTGCAGTCGATGCAGAGGGTGGTCACCGGGCGCGCCTCAAGGCGCTTGGGGGTGATGTCCTGGCCGCATTCGTCGCAGATGCCGTAGGTGCCTTCCTCGATGCGCTCGATGGCTGCCTTGATCTTGGAGAGCAGTTTCCGTTCGCGGTCGCGGATGCGCAGCTCGAAGTTGCGGTCGGATTCGGCAGTCGCCCGGTCGGTGGGGTCCGGGTAGTTGTCGTTGCTGTCGGTCATGTCGTGGATGGTTTTTTCCGCCTCGTTGAGCAGTTCTTTGGTCATGTCCTCAAGCTTCTGTTTGAAATAAGCTTGTTGTTCTTTGTCCATGATGCTTCTCCCGATATTGGTTGCCCGCTTGCGGGCTAGACATGAGGGGTATCGGACGGTTTTACCGCCGTGACAACCCGATCTTCTTCCCGATGTAACAAAAACCGTTGCCGATAGCCAAGTATATCCAGAAAAAAAGTCTTGTTAACCTTTATTTTGTAAGGAACGCGTTTTTCAAATCCCCGGCGGGAATCCTTGGTTGGTGCACCTTAGCGGTGATAATTGCCGCTCTTGCCGCCGCTTTTGCTCAGCAGGCGGATATCGCCGATGGTCATGCCCTTGTCCACCGCCTTGCACATGTCATAGATGGTGAGGGCGGCCACCGACACCGCGGTGAGCGCCTCCATTTCAACCCCGGTCTTGCCGGTGATGCCGACGGTGGCGCTGATCTCGATGCTTAAGGCCGCGTCGTTGAAGCCGAAATCCACCGTCGCCCTGTCAATGGCGATGGGGTGGGCCATGGGGATCAGGTCGGCCACCCTCTTGGCCGCCATGATCCCGGCCACCCTGGCAACCCCGAGGACATCCCCCTTGGCGATGGTTCCCTGTCGCACCATCTCGTAGCACCGGGCGGACATGGTGATCGCGCCGGCCGCGGTGGCCAGGCGGGCGGTGGGATTCTTGCCGCCGACGTCGACCATGCGGGCGTTGCCGGCTTCGTCGAAATGGGTGAATCCTGGGCTGTCGCTCATGGCGTTCTCCGGCAGGGCTCGGCGCGTTTTCAGGCCGATTTCTGGAACAGCTTCTTGAGGAAGCCGTCGCCATCGGCGCCGGCTTTTTCCTCGATTTCGCCGAACTCGCGCAGCAGTTCTTTTTGCCGCTTGTTGAGCTTGGTGGGCGTTTGCACCAGCACCTCGACGATCATGTCGCCGCGCTCGCGGGTTCGCAGGCTCGGCACGCCTTCATTGCGGATGCGGAAGGTGCTCCCGCCCTGGGTGCCGGCCGGGATCTTCAGCTTGGCCGCGTCGTGGATGGTCGGTATGTCGAGCTCGCAGCCCAGAGCGGCCTGGACCATGGACAACGGGATCCGGCAGAGGATGTCGTTGCCGTGCCGCTGAAAAAATTCATGTTCTTCAACATGGATGATGACGTAGAGATCCCCTGCCGGTCCGCCCTTGCGGCCGCCCTCGCCTTCGCGTTGCAGGCGCATCCGCGAGCCGGTGTCGACCCCGGCCGGGATCTTCAGGGCAACCTTCTTGGTTTTGCGCACCAAGCCGCCGCCGCCGCAGTCGTTGCAGGGGTCGGTGACGATCTGACCCTGGCCGTGGCAATGGGGGCAGGTGGTGCTGAGGCGGAAAAAGCCTTGGGATTGTATCACCTGACCGCGGCCTTGGCAGGTGGGGCAGGTCTGCGGCTGATGGCCGGGGCGCAGGCCGGAGCCGTCGCAGGTCCAGCAGGTGTCGCGCTTGGTGATCTCCAGTTCCTTTTCGACCCCGTGGACGGCCTCCATGAAGGAGATCTGCAGGTCGTAGCGGAGATCGGCGCCCTGGCTCGGCCCCTGCCGCCGCTGGCCGCCCCCGCCCATCCCGAAGAGATCGCCGAAGATGTCGCCGAAGTGGGAAAAGATGTCGTTGAAGTCGCCGGGGCCGCTGTAGCCGGTGTTCTGCAGCCCTTCGAAGCCGTACTGGTCGTAAACCTTGCGTTTCTCGGCGTCGCCCAGTACCTCGTAGGCCTCGGCGGCGGCCTTGAATTTGTCCTCGGCCTCTTTGTTATCCGGATTACGGTCCGGATGGTATTTCATCGCCAGCTTCCGGTAAGATTTCTTGATCTCATCGGCCGTGGCTGATCGCTCAACGCCAAGCGTTTTGTAGTAGCAGGTTTTCATGATGTAGTTGTGTGGGCGTCAGGCTCGGGGCGACGTTTTCGCAGTGATTGCCGCACGCGGCGGTCTGCGGCCAGCCGAACCGTTGTGGCGAGTATCAGATGTCGGTTTCTTCGATTACCGTTTCCAGGGCCACCACCGGTTTCGGTTTCCGTTCCGGGGCGCGGTGTTCCTGGATGTTGTCAAAGGTGATCACCCCGGCCGCGATCTCGCGCAGGGACATGACGACTTCCTTGTTCCGGCCCTTGGTGAGAACGGGCTGGCCTTGGCGGTGCTGCTTGACGCGGTTTACCGCCAGGTGGATAAGGGAAAAACGATTCTGGTCGCCGATGCGTTCCAAACAATCTTCTACTGTTATGCGTGCCATGATGTCTTCGGGTGCCTCCGCCGGATGTGATCCCGTTGTTTTGTATGCTGCTGAAACTCGGTGAATATAATCGTTTTGCCCTTTTTGGCAATGTTTTTTTCGGCCAGGCCGGAGCGGCGCGGCTGTCCGGCGGCGACGGCGGTTCGCACCGGCTGGGGTTGCCGGGGGGAGGGCGGTTGTCGTGGGCGATTCGTGGCGGTGTGGCATGAAACATGCATCTTGTAGGGGCAAGGTAATGCCGGCTGCGGGTCGGGTCGTTGGTTGCCGGGATGGCAGATGTCAGCCGGCATCAGGGCTTGCGGCCCGGTTGGCGGCGCAGGCGGTCGGGATCGGGACGGCACATTTTGCCGCCCGTGCCGACAGGTTGGTTGCCGGCGGTTGCTTTTTTGGCCTGGTGGCCAATAATTTGACGCTGTTGCGTCGCGTTTTATGAGAAAACTTGGCGGAGGGGATGTGAGATGAAAAAGGTGTTTCTGATTTTCTTGCTGCTGCTGACGCTTGGTGGCTGTGCCGGTGGGGTGCATTCGTCGCTGGTTGATATGAACATGGATGTCTCGCTGCCGTTTCTCGGTGACGATTCCCGGCAGGCGGTGGTCTATCCGTATCAGGCCGGGGTGGCGGGCGGCGATGCGATGGTGCGGGCCTATGGGCCGGAGTGGCGGAGTGTCGAAGGCGATTATCCGGACTACCGTTTCAATCCCTGAGGTGCGGCGGTTGTCCGTGTCATGATAAGATGCAAAGATACCGGTGGCGGCCTCGGCTGGCCGCCGGCGG
>JAOUHH010000232.1 GCA_029865195.1 Desulfobulbaceae bacterium | reverse complement strand
GGCGCGGCGTTGATGGCGGCCGGCAGGGCCGGCGATCTTGCCGGCGGCGTCGCGCTTGCCCGCGAGGTTGTCGCCTCCGGCGCGGCGCTGGCAAAACTTGAGGCGCTGGTCGCCTTTCGCTGAAAAGGATTCCGGCGCGGGCACCCCCTCGCCGCCATAGATGACGGATATCGCTGAGATGATTCTAGATAAGATTGTTGCACGAAAGCATGAAGAGGTCGCCCTGCTGCTGCGCCGCGGGATAGAGCCGCCCGACGGCCCTGTTGCGCCGCCGCGCGGTTTTATTGCCGCCTTGACCGCGGTTGACGAGGTGGCGATCATTGCCGAGGCCAAGAAAGCGTCACCCTCGAAAGGGGTGATCTGCCCCGATTTCGATCCGGTGCGGATCGCGGTGGAGTATGAGAAGGCCGGCGCCCAGGCGATGTCGGTACTCACCGACGAGGATTTTTTTCAGGGTTCGCTTGCCTATATTCCGGCAGTGCGGCAGGCAGTGCAACTGCCGGTGCTGCGGAAGGATTTCATCATCCACGAGAAACAGATCGAGCAGGCGCGGGCCTTTGGCGCCGACGCGGTGCTGTTGATCGCCGCCATCCTTGATCTGACGCAGATGCGTGATTATCTTCAAGTGGCTCACGGGTTGGGCATGGATGTGCTGGTCGAGATTCATGACGAGGCCGAGGCCGAGATGGCGGTGGCGGCGGGAAGTCGGCTGATCGGGGTGAACAACCGCAATCTCCGTGATTTCAGCGTTGATCTCGATATCACCTTCCGGCTGCAGAGGTTGCTGCCGCCGGAAATCCCGCTGGTCAGCGAGTCGGGTATCCGTGATCAGGAAGATATGCGCCGGTTGGCGGCACATGGCGTTCGCGCTGCCCTCATCGGTGAGACCCTGATGCGTGCGGGCGACAGGGTGGCCGGGTTGCGGTCCTTGCGCGGATGAATGACCTTTCGTCCGCTTCGTTTTTCTTTGTTAACCGTTAATCGTTTACCGTAAGGAGTTTTACAATGACCGCCAGGACGCGGATCAAGGTGTGCGGAATGACTGATTTGGCCGAGGCCAAGGGATTGGCCGCCGCCGGTGTGGATGCCTTGGGGTTTATCTTTGTCGAGGCAAGCCCCAGGAATATTGACCCGGAAAAGGCCCGGCAGATTATCGCCGCCTTGCCGCCCTTTGTCGATGCGGTGGGCGTTTTTGTTGATCAGGAACTGGATGTGGTCAACGATATCGTCAAGTATTGCGGTCTGACCATGGCGCAGCTGCACGGCGCCGAATTGCCGCAGTACTGCGAGGAAGTCAACGTCAGGGTCGTCAAGACCTTCAGCATCCGGCCGGATGCCGTGGTTTCTGAAACCAACCCCTTTTATGATCCCTATCTGGAGACGGTGTCGGGGATACTGCTCGATACCTACCATGAGAAGGTCGCCGGCGGCACCGGCAAGACTTTTGACTGGGAACTGATCTCTAAATGCCGTCCACCCGCGCCGCTTATTCTGGCAGGCGGGCTTCGCCCGGAAAACATCTCGGAAGCGATTCGTCAGGTGCGGCCCTTTGCCGTGGATGTGAATTCCGGGGTGGAGGTTTCCCCGGGGGTCAAGGATATCGGTGCGGTGGAGCGTCTGATTGAAGCCGTGCGGAGCACCGACAAGGAGTTGTACGGCTGACCGGCGCGTTGCCGCCCCGGCCAGCCCCTGTGTTTTGCCTTACCTGAGGTCGAGCTTGACGGTTTGCTGTCGGCCCTTGCCGCCCAAGGCCAGGCTCAGGCGCAGTTCCACGGCGTCTTTAGCCTCTTCCCCCACAGTTCCCGGGAAAAAGAGAAATCCGTAAGCGATTTCCCCAGGCTGGATAACATCGTTATGCAGCCCCTTTTCGTTCATTTCCTTTCTGATCCGATCGTGGGTATCCGCGTAGGCGGCAGCCCCGCCGAGAATGGCGCCGCCGGCCGCGCCCACTGCCGCGCCCTTGCCCATTGCCTCGCCGACGTTTTCACCGGTGACGATGGCGATGGCGGCCCCGGCCACCGCCCCTGCGGCGCCGAGCAGGAACGCCGGCTTGGCGCTGCCCCTGGCGGTTTCGCCGATGTCGACATGCTTTTCGGCGCGTTCCGCCGCTTGCCGCTGGCTCAGGATGGGCCAGGCATTGTTGGCGCTGTCGATGAGGAAGGTCTGGTCCGGGTTGACGGTTGCGGTTTCACTGCCGTCGTTCTGAAAGGTGACCCGCACCGCCAGCAGCCCGGCCTTGATGGCGTTGAAGCCAAGGGCCTTTTCCGCCTCTTTGGGGTCGGTGATGGCGTAGCCTGAAATCTTCAGGCCGTCACCGACGGTGATACCGCGGTTGTTGTCCGGCAGGGTGATGGGTGCCACCCGATCCCGATAGGTGCAGCCGGTGACGGGGTAGATGACGAGTATCGCCATCAGCGCGCCGAGCAGCGCGTTGTGCCAGTGTCGTGATGTCAGTGTCATGGTTCCTTCCTTCCCGTGTCGAGGGATGCTGTTTTATTTGCCGGTGAGAACCACGAACCGTTTGTGATCGCCGCGCTTGACCAAGAGCAGGATGGATTCGCCTTTTTTGTTCTTCTCCAGCGCCGCCGCGTAGTCCTGTATTTTTTTGACCGGCTGGCGGTTGATTTCGAGAATCAGGTCGCCGCGATGGATGTCCGCTCCGGCGGCCGGGCTGTCCGGCTCCACATCGGCGACGATAACGCCACCATCTTCGTCAATGCCGAGGGATTTGGCCAGCTCCGGGGTGAGTTCCTGGGCGGTGATGCCGAAGTCGCGGCCGGCATCGGGCGCGGCTTGTTCGCCGGCGATCTTGTCTTCCGCGAGCTTGGCGATGGTCACCGGCAGCGACTTATTCTTGCCGTCGCGAATTACGGTTACATTGACCGTGGCACCGACCTTGGTCTGCGCGACCATGGAGGGCAACATGCTCATCTGGGTGACTTCCTTGCCGTCATAGGCGACAATCACGTCGCCACCCATGATGCCGGCCTTTTCGGCCGGGCCGCCCGGCGATACCTCGCCCACCAGGGCGCCGATGGGGCGATTCAGGTTGAATTTCTTGGCAAGATCCGGCGTGACCTGCTGAATCATCACCCCCAGCCAGCCGCGGACCACCGTGCCGTGTTCCTTCAGTTGGCCGATCACGTTCTCGGCCATCTTGACCGGGATCGCGAAACCGATGCCGATGTTGCCGCCACTGCGGCTGTAGATGGCGGTGTTGATCCCGACCATCCTGCCGTCAAGATCGAAGAGCGGGCCGCCGGAGTTGCCGGGGTTGATGGAGGCGTCGGTCTGGATGAAATTTTCATAGGGGGTTGATCCCAGGGTGCGGCCCTTGGCGCTGACGATGCCGGCGGTAACGGTCTGCTCCAGGCCGAAGGGGTTGCCGATGGCAAGGACCCAGTCGCCGACCCGCAATTTTTCGGAGTCGCCGAATTCGGCAACCGGCAGTCCGTTCTTGGGCTCGATCTTGATCAGGGCCAGGTCTGTTTTCGGGTCGCGGCCAATGAGTTTGGCGTCATATTCCTCCAGGTTGGTAAGCCGGATATTGATCTCTTCGGCATTCTCCACCACATGGTTGTTGGTGACGATATAGCCATCCTTGGAGATGATCACCCCGGAGCCCAGGCTGGTGCGTTTCATCTCGCGTTGCTGCGGCGGCGGGGCGGGATTGCGGGGATCGGCGCCATCGGGGATGCCGAAGAAGCGGCGGAACTGTTCAGGGATCTCCATCTCGTTGCCGAAGGGGTTGCCGCGCTGGGGGCGAGCCTTCACGGTTTGGGTGGTGTAGATATTGACGACGGTTGGGCCGAGTTTTTCGGCAAGATCGGCAAAGCTCGGCGGGGTGGCTGCCGCTTGCGCCTGCCCGCCGAGGAGGCAGATGGCAAATAACGCCAGGGTGAGAACCGTTGCCGGGAAGGCGGCGTGTCGTGGGCGGGGTGAGTAAATCATGTGGTCTCCTTTAAGGATTTGGTCCGGAGTGTTTTGTTTGGATGTGCGGATTCAGGCTTAGTTCCTGACCTTGTAAAGGTGCAGCTTGAATATCCAATCATGCCGGAGCATGGGCGAAGTTGTCAAGTAACCTCTGTTGGCGGCGGGCGGTGTAGCGGGGTCTGTTTGGCGAAGCGGGCAAGCGTCATGGCAACGGTCATCTCCAATGGTTCAGGGAAAGGGGATTGCAGGCAAATCCGTTCGGTCACCGGGGCGCAATCATGAGGCTGACTGTCCGCAGGGAATTGTCACCATCGCTGCAGGATGCCCCTGGCGTCAGGGTGAGCAGGTGTGGCGCCAG
>JAOUHH010000231.1 GCA_029865195.1 Desulfobulbaceae bacterium | reverse complement strand
GCGGCCGGACATGTTCGGGTGACAGATCCCTGTGCACTTACGCCTGCCCCCGCTTGGGAATGATGTCCAGCAAGGGGCTGGCGACAAAGACGGAGGAATAAGCGCCGAAACCGATACCGAACATCAACGCAAAGGTAAAGTCGTGGATCACCGCGCCGCCCAGAATAAAGAGAGCAAACACAGCCAGCATGGTGGTGAAGGAGGTGGCGAGCGACCGGGACAGCACCTCATTGACACTCAGGTTGATGATCTCATGCAGACCGCTCTTTTCGCCAAGTTTCTTGACATTCTCCCTGATCCGGTCGTAGGCAACCACCGTATCGTTGAGCGAATAGCCGGCGATGGTCAACAGGGCGGTGATGATGAGCAGGTTGATCTCGATATCGAAGAGCCAGCAGACCCCGACCACCGCCAGCACGTCGTGGAAGGTGGCGGCGGCGGCGGCCAGACCGTAGCGCAGGTCGAATCGGAGTGCCAGGTAGAGGATGACCCCAAGCAAGGAGATGGCGATGGCCTCAAGGGCCTTGTCGCGGAGCGCCGCGCTCACCGAGGAGCCGATGTCCGACTGGCTTTCGAGGACGAACCGTTTGTCCGGCAACTGCCGGTCCAACAGTTGGGTCATCCGGTCGCTGAGATTGCCCACCACCTCGTCGGATTTCTTCATCTTGACGATCAGCCGGTTCTCGCCCTCCACCTCCTGGAGATCTACCCCGTCAAGCTTGCCCGCAGCCAGAGCCTGCCGCACCTCGTTAAGCGAAAATGGGGCGCCGGCCTGATACTGCAGCAAGGTGCCGCCGGAAAAATCAACCCCCAAGTTGGCATGACCGAGCAATATCTGCGCAAAGGCAAAGAGACCGATGATGGATACAACCGACGAAAAGGCGAAGGTGTATTTCCGGATTCCCATGAAGTTGATGCTGGTCTTGCCGATGAATTGCCCAAAACGGAGGGGCTTGAGCCATTTCCGCTCGTGGAGGATATCGTAACAGAGACGGGTGCCAAAAAGGGTAGAGAAGAGGTTAAAGATGATGCCCAGAGAGAGTGTGACCGCAAAGCCCTTGATCGGACCGGTACCGAAGAGGAAAAGGGCCATGGCGGTGATCAGGGTGGTCACCTGGGAATCGATAATGGTGGAGAGGGCTTTATCGTAGCCGCCCTCGATGCCGGATTTAACCGTCTTGCCGATGGCGAATTCCTCGCGCATCCGCTCGAAGATGAGGATGTTCGAGTCCACCGCCATGCCGATGGAGAGGATGATGCCGGCGATACCGGGCAGGGTGAGGGTCGCCTGCAGGGCGGCAAGCCCGGCAAAGAGAAACAGGATGTTGAGCGAGAGCGCCAGGTTGGCGATGACGCCGGAGAGCCGGTAGTAGAAAACCATGAAGCAGAGAACCAGCAGGGTGCCGACCAGACCGCTCATCAGCCCCCTGTTGATGGAGTCCTGCCCCAGGGAGGCGCCCACGGTAAGATTCTGGATAATCGATACCGGAGCCGGCAAGGCGCCGACCCGGAGCACGATGGCGAGATCGGTGGCCTCCTCATAGGTGAAGCTGCCGGAGATCTGGGCCTTGCCGCCCAAGATCTTTTCCCGGATCACCGGCGCGGAACGCACCACCTCGTCAAGGACGATGGCCATCCGCTTCCCGACGCTCTTCTCGGTGATCTGACCGAAAACCCTGCCGCCGCGACCGGTGAGATCGACGCTGACATAGGGCTCATTGAAATTGCCGCCCACCCGCACCTGGGCATCCTTGACCATCTCGCCGGTCATCAGCACCTGATTCCGGATCAAAAGCGGCGTTTTGGTTTCAATACCGGTCTCCGGATTCACCTCTTTTTCAAAATAGACCTGGGTGTCGGGCGGCAAGCTGTGCTGCAGGGCAAGATTCAACTGCCGGCGGCTGCCGCCTTCACGCCATTGCCCATTCGCCACAGCCTGGGCGATCAACCCGCGCAGATCAAGACCGGTTTGATCATCCACCATCTTGAACTCAAGCTGCGCGGTCTGACCGATGAGGGTGAGAGCCCGTTCGGGCTCCTTGACCCCGGGCAACTGGACCACGATTTCATCCTTGCCCTGACGAACAATTACCGGCTCGGCGACACCGAACTGGTCTATCCGGTTGCGGATGATCTCGAGGGACTGATCGACCGCATGCTGGTTGATGAAATCGATTTTCTCGCTTTTCAGTTTGAGGACGATCCGGGGGAAGGTCCCTTCGCTGGCCTGCACATCAACGCTGAGGTCCGGGAAATCACCGGCAATCACCTCATTGACGGTGCCGACGGCGGCGGTGTTGGGCAAGGTAAAGATCACCGTGTTCGTATCGGTGGACGGTGTGCGGACCACGGTGATCTTCTTTTCTGACAGGGCGTCCTTCAAATCGTTGGCGGCAAAATCGAGGGTGTTTTCAATGGCCTTGTCGAGATCCACCTTCAACACCAGATGCATGCCGCCCTGCAGGTCAAGCCCCAGCCGCAACCCTTCGGGGGCAAGATATTTCCCCCACCACTCGGGGGTATTCTTGTAGAAGGAAGGCAGTAGGGTGATTCCAGAAAAAAGCACCAGAACCAACAGCAAAACGGTTTTCCAGGCTAAAGACCTGTTCATGGCTGAAAGACTCCTTGTTCGGATAAAAAACTTCGCTCCCAAAGGGCGGTAACGGTCAAATTCACCCCGTTTTCCGAGTAACGGGGAGGCGCTTGGGGGCGGGAGATATACACTTCTGCGGCAGGCAGTCGGTTGATCAAAACCGCTCCTGACAATTCGGCGAGATTATACTCCACGCGCTACAGAAGTCAAACCGCAAAACCTGAAAGATTTTTTACACCTTCATCACGCCGAGACCCCCGACAAAACAGGCCTCTGCCCTGCGCCACAAACATGAACGGCCGCCCGGCAAGGCGCGTTCGGCGATGCGTGCCTTCCCAGGCGGCACTGCAAATTATTTGTGTACAAAAAACAGCAGAAAATATAAACTTTGAAAGTTATTATCATATTTCCTTACGTATATCTTAAAGTAGATATTAACAGCCAATCCAACGACGGGTTAATACGATGAACGGCAAGCTGTTCCCATTTTTTACCTTCCTGTTGTGCATTCTCGGCTGGACGGGACCGGCCTGCGGGGCCCCGACGCAACAACCGTTAACCCTGCTCGTCCATCCCTACCAAACGGCGGCGAGTCTCACCAAAAGCTTCACCCCCCTGACCGAATACCTGAGCCGCGCCGTCAACATCCCCATCCGGGTAAAGATCTCCGAAAGCTACAAGGCCCACATGCATACCGTGGGGGAAGAACAATTCGACCTGGCCTTTCTCGGCCCGGCGCCCTATGTCCAGATAACCCATACCTACGGCCCCAAGACCATCCTCGGCCGCCTGGAGATCAACGGATCGCCATATTTTCGGGGCATCATCATCTGTCGGGCAAATGATCCGATAAAATCGCTCAAGGAACTGGCCGGCAAGAAATTCGCCTTCGGCGACCCCAATTCGACGATGAGCCATTTCGTGCCGCACTATATGCTCGACGAGGCCGGCGTCAAGATTACCGACCTCCGGGAACACGCCTTCCTCGGCATGCACGCAAACGTCGCCCTGGGGGTTATCGGCGGCTATTACGATGCCGGAGGGATCATGGAAAACACCTTCGACGCTTACAAGGATCGCGGCATCAGGGTTCTCGCCAAAAGCCCGCCTATCCCGGAACACCTTTTCGTGGCGGCAAAACACATCCCCGGCGAAACCGTCGCGGCTCTCCGCCAAGCGCTGCGAACCCTCCGCGACCCCGTCATCCTGACCCCGATCAAGGACAAACTTACCGGCATCGTGCCGACGGAAGACAAAGACTATGACTTGTTGCGGCGCATCCTCAAAAAATTCGACAAACTGCGTGTTGACTAGATCGTGAAGAAAACACTCAAATACACCCCGGCCATCCTGACCATCATGGCCGTGCTGTTCGCCAGCCTGTTCATTCTCGACGCCTTCATCGTCACTCGGGAGAAACAGACAGAGATTGAGGAACTGCATCGGGACAGCGCGGTTGAACTCGAACTCATCGCAACCTGCATCGCCGAACCGCTCCTGCGCCATTCCTTCGCGGAGGTGGAGCAATTTATTCAACAATGGGGCTTAAAACAGAGCCACATCCTGCAAATCCGCGCCGTTACCCCGGAGGGATTCCTCCTCACCGAATTCAGAAGGGGCGACGCCCAGCCCAAAGACACCCTGAACCTGCAGCATGATATACGCTTTGAAGACCGGCATCTTCTGACCCTGCACATCGCCCTCGACCTCACCCCCCTC